>DAHZZC010000933.1 GCA_027435495.1 Planctomycetales bacterium | reverse complement strand
CACGCCGACCGATTCGACCGACTACAAGACGGCGACCGCGAGTGTTTCCCTGGTCGTGAACCAGGCGACACCGACCATCACCTGGCCGTCGCCCTCCGCCATCACCTACGGAACGGTCCTCAGCGCGACCCAGCTTGATCCGACGGCCTCGGTCGCGGGAACCTTCAGCGACAGCCCCGCGGCCGGCACCCTGCTCGGCGCCGGGACGCAGACGCTCTCGGCCACGTTCACGCCGACCGATTCCCAGGACGAGAAGACCGTCAGGGCGACGACCACGATCGTGGTGACACCGGCCACGCCTGCGGTCTCCGTCACCGGTGGCGGGACCTACAACGGCCAGCCGATCCCGGCCACCGCGACTGTATCCGGGATCGACGGGAATCCGTCGGCGTCGCTGGAGGGGGTCGCGCCCGTTTTGGCTTACAGTACCTCGGCCGGGTCGCCGCTCTCTGGCCCGCCCACCTCGGCCGGCGATTACTCCGTCGTCGCGACGTTCCCCGGCAGCGCCGATTATGCGAAGGCCGCCGCGCAGGTCGATTTCACGATCGGTCAGGCCACTCCCTCGATCGTCTGGCCGACTCCGGCGTCGATCCTTGAGGGAACGGCTCTGGGCCCGACCCAGCTCGATGCCTCCTCAATCGTTCCGGGAACGCTCACCTATAACCCGCCGCTCGGGACGATCCTGCCGGTCGGGACACAGAGACTCTCGGTCACCCTCGCCCCGACCGACTCGACCGACTACACGACCGCGACCGCGACCGTCTCCTTCGTCGTCCAGCAGCCATCGCGCCTCACCTGGGCCTCGTCGTCGCCGATCGTCTACGGGACGGCGCTCGGGTCGGCCCAGCTCGACGCCATCGGGAACGTCCCGGGGACGATCGTCTACAACCCGCCCGCGGGGACCGTCCTCCACGCCGGGACGCAAACGCTCTCGGCCACCCTCACCCCGACCGACCTGACGAACTCTACCCCGGTGACGGCCACCGTCACCCTGATCGTGCAGCCGGCGACGCCCTCGATCACCTGGTCCGATCCCGCGGCGATCGTCTACGGGACGGCCCTGGGCTCGAATCAACTCGATCCGACCGCGAACGTCGGCGGGACGTTCTCGTATTCACCGGCCCCCGGAACCATCCTCGGCGCCGGGACGCAGACGCTCTCGGCCACGTTCACGCCCACCGACGCGACCGATTACGCCGACGTGGTCGCATCGGCCACGCTCGTCGTCCAGAAGGCGACGCCGGCGGTCTCCTGGTCGCCACCGCCCTCGATCGTCTACGGAACGGCGATCGGCCCCGCACAACTGGACGCGACGGCCAACGTCCCGGGAACGTTCGCCTACTCGGTCGCTGCTGGGACCGTTCCAGGTGTCGGAACGCAACGGATCTCGTTGACGTTCATCCCCTCCGATACCGCCGACGAGACAACCGTCGGAACCTCGGCGACGATCGTCGTCCAGCCCGCCCTGCCGACACTGGTCGTCCATGCCGGAGGCGGGACCTACAACGGTTCGCCCTTCACGGTCGTCGCGACCCTCCTGGGCGTCCAAGGCGCCGGCGGAGCCGCGCTGGAGGGAGTCGCGCCGACGCTCATCTACCTGGCCAACGGCTCGCCCCTCAACGGTCCGCCGACCGCGGCCGGCACCTACACCGCGATCGCAACCTTCCCCGGTAGCGCCGACTATGCCGCGACAACCGCCACGCCGGTCGCCTTCACGATCGCTCCGGCGACGTCGTCCGTCACGCTCTCACTCTCCATCGGCTCGGCGGTCTTCGGCCAGTCCGTCGTCCTGACCGCCGCCGTCGCTTCCCCAGGAGCGCCGACCGGGTCGATCACCTTCGTCGATGGCAGCACACCACTCGGCACGGTTGCCGTCGACCCCGCTGGCCATGCGTCCCTCGCCGTCGACGTCCTCAACCCCGGTCCCCACGCGATCGCCGCCCTCTATTCGGGAGACGCCAACCACTCCGGCAGCCCCTCGTCGCCCGCCTCGATCTCCGTTCAGCCGGCCGCCACCCAGATCATCCTCATCCCCCATCCGGTCTTCCGCCGCAGAAAGCTCATCGGCCTGAGCCTCACCGCCGAAATCCAGCCGATCGCCCCCGGCGGCGGCATTCCGACCGGCTCCGTTTCCCTCTTCCTCCAGATCAACCGAAGAAAACGGAAAACCCTCGCCATCCTCGGCCTCAACGGCGGCCAGGCCACCCTCGCCATCAAGCCCCATGCCATCCTGAACAAGCCCCTCAGCCTCTCCTACGCCGGTAGCCCAGGCTTCCTCCCCGCCGAGCTCGCCGCGACCCGGCTCAATCCCCATGCCCTCGCCGCACTCGAACGGATCGCCGTTCGCCCTTCCCACGCAAAGATGGTCCCAGCCGGTCCCATCCGCCATCGACTGACGCTGAGATCAAAATAAGGGCAAGGTCCGTCTCGCTTCCTGGGTAAAATGATTGTTAAACTTCCCGCCGATCCTGTTACCATGAACGGCGTCGGAAATCTCGGCGAGCGGGAGGATAGTCCAGGTGCATGGTATTCGAAGGATGGCTATGCGATTGTGGATGGTGGGAGTCATCGCCGCTGGGATCGTGGTCGGCGCCCGTGACGCCCGGGGCAGCGAGCCGGCCTCGGTGGAGCGCTATCATGACGCCATTGAGCCCATCCTGATCGACTACTGCTACCGGTGCCACGCGGAGGGGACGATCAAGGGAGGGGTCGCGTTCGACGAGGGCTCGGCCGCCGATCTTTTGAATCGTCGGGACCTCTGGTGGTCGGTGCTCCAGAACGTTCGGGCGGGGATCATGCCGCCGGCTGGCAAGCCGAGGCCGACGTCGGAGGAGGTCCAGACGCTGGCGAGGTGGGTCAAGCGAGACGTCTTCGGGATCGACCCGAACGACCCCGACCCGGGCCGGGTGACGGTCCGCCGGCTGAACCGGATCGAGTATCGCAACACGATCCGCGACCTGATGGGAATCGACTTCAAGGCGGAGGAGGAATTCCCGGCCGACGACACCGGTTACGGGTTCGACACGATCGGCGACGTGCTGAGCGTCTCTCCGCTCCTGCTGGAGAAATACTTCCAGGCAGCCGAGGCGATCGTGAAGCAGGCCGTGCCGACATCGGGCCGGAAGGCGCCCGAGCGATCGTATCGCGGGATCGAATTCCGAGGGACCGCGAAGGGGCAAACCGGCGACCAGATGCCCTTCGACCAGCGCGCGACGGTCTCGCGATCGTTCCTCGCCGAGGCGGCCGGAGATTACCGGATCGAGCTCGACCTGGCCGTGAAGGCCCCGTACCAGCTCGACCCGGGCCGCTGCTCGGTCGCCTTCACGCTCGACGAGCAGGTCCGAATCCGCCCGACGTTCGATGGCCGGGCAAGCAAGACGTATCATCATGCGTTTGACGCCCGCCTGAAGGACGGCGACCACAAAATGACGATGGCCCTCGAGCCGGGCGAACCGAAGGGCAAAGGGGTCGACTTCCGGATCGTCGCGGTCCGGGTCATCGGGCCGCTCGACGCCGCTCATCGGGTCCAGCCTCCAAACTACGCCCGATTCTTCCCCCGCGACCAGGCCCCGAACGCCGATCCCGATCGTCGCGCCCATGCTCGCGAGGTCCTGGGCGCCTTCGCGCGCCGGGCCTTCCGTCGGCCGGTCGATTCTCGGACCCTCGATCGCCTGGTCAACCTGGCCGCCTCTGTCTACACCCTGCCAGGCAAAACCTTCGAGCAGGGAATCGCCCAGGCGATGACCGCCGTCCTGGCCTCGCCCCGATTCCTCTTCCGGATCGAGTCGGTCGAGCCAGGGCAGGGGAGTCGTCCCCACGCACCGATCGACGAGTACGCGATGGCCTCTCGCCTCTCGTACTTCCTCTGGTCCACCATGCCCGACGACGAACTTTTCAACCTCGCTGCGCGGGGAAAACTCCGGGCCAACCTGGACAAACAGGTCCGGAGAATGCTCGTCGACCCCAGAGCCCACGAACTGACGCGGAACTTCGTCGGCCAGTGGCTGGAAATCCGCGACCTCGACGGCCTCTACTTCAACGAGCGGGCCATCCTCTTTCGCGAAGGGGTCCGGTTCCGAGGCGCTGACACCGCCCGGAACGTCCTGACTCAGACCATCCGCCGCGCCATGCGGAGCGAGACCGAAATGGCGTTCGAGTTTGTCGCCCGCGAGGATCGAAGCATTCTGGAATGGATTGACTGCGACTACGCCTTCCTGAACGACCAGCTCGCCAAATACTATGAGATTCCCGGCGTGGAGGGATCGGAGCTTCACAAGGTCACACTGCCGAAGGGGAGCCCTCGCGGCGGCGTCTTGACCCAGGGCGCCGTGCTCGCCGTGACGTCCACCCCGGCGCGGACCTCGCCCGTGAAGCGCGGCCAGTTCATCCTCGACAACATCCTCGGCACCCCCGCGCCGCCCCCCCCACCCGATATCCCACCGCTGGAAGCCGTGAAGAAGGACGGACTCGACCACACCCCGACCACTCGCGAACTCATGGCCCTGCACCGGGAAAAGCCGACGTGCGCCGCCTGCCACGCCCGTATGGACCCGATCGGCCTGGCCCTCGACCACTTCAACCCCCTGGGCAAGTGGCGCGACCAGGAAAGCAAGCAGCCAATCGACGCCTCCGGCCGGCTCATCACCGGCGAGGCTTTCCGCGACGTCCGCGACCTGAAGAAAATCCTCCGCGACCAGCACCGGCTCGACTTCTACCGGTGCGTCACCGGAAAACTCCTGACCTACGCCGTCGGCCGTGGCCTCGAACCGACCGACATCGAATCCGTGGACCGGATCGTCGACCGCCTCGATCAATCGGGCGGGAAGTTCTCCGCTCTGTTGATGGGCGTCATCGAGTCGCCGCCATTCCAGCGCCGGCGGAATGCTCTGATAGCCAGTCGTCCGTAGTCCGAATCTGTTCCTGGGATGATTCACCACAGAGGACACGAGAGCACAGAGACGAAGAAGAGTTCGAACAGCAAGACCCCTCGGTATTCCCTCTGTGTCCTCTGTGCCCTCCGTGGCGAATCGATCCCTTCCTGCGACCCCTCTTGTGTCCTCTGTGCCCTCCGTGGCGAATCGATCCCTCCCTGCGACATGACGGGACGTTGAGATCATGAGACCAGATCAGACGCGCGACGGGGCCCTGAATCGTCGCCGGTTCCTCCGTGCGGCGGGGGTCTCGATGGCCCTCCCGGCGTTCGAGTCGATGCTGGGCCGGGGTGCCCTCGCGGGTGCGTCGGGCGCCCCGATCCCGGCGACCACTTCCACCGGGGCGCCGCTCCGGATGGCCTTCGTCTACGTCCCCAACGGCGTGAACCAGACGTACTGGTGGCCGAAAGGGGACGGGAAGGACGGCGACCGGGCCAGAGAAAAGGCCCGCGCCCTCCTGTTGAACCGGACGATGGAGCCGCTCGCCGACCTCAAAGAGAAGATCCAGGTCATCGCCGGACTCGACCAGAAAAACGCCTTCGGCGGCAAGGACGGCCCCGGCGACCACGCCCGCGCCTGCTCAACGTTCTTGACCGGCGTCCGGGTGAAGAAGACCGCCGGCGCCGACATCCACGCCGGAATCTCGGTCGACCAGGTCGCCGCCCGCCAGATCGGCCACCTCACCCGGTTCCCCTCGCTCGAGCTCGCCTGCGACGCGGCCCGGAAGTCGGGAAACTGCGACTCCGGCTATTCCTGCGCCTACCAGTTCAACCTCTCCTGGGCCTCGCCAACGCTCCCGATGACCCCCGAGGCCAACCCCCGCTTCGCCTTCGAACGCCTCTTCGGCGCCGGCGACCGCGGCGAGCGGGGCAAGAGCTTTCGCCAGCGGCTGGAGCAGCAGCGGTCGATCCTCGACTTCGTCCGGGACGACGCCCGCGACCTCGGCCGCGAACTGGGCGCCCGCGACCGCAAGAAGCTGGACGAATACCTCACCGGCGTCCGCGAGGTCGAGCGCCGAATCCAGGCCGCCGAGCAGTTCCGCGAAACCCCCGACCCCGATTGCGAGACCCCAGCCGGCATTCCCGCGACGTTCCTCGAGCACGTCCAGCTCATGTACGACCTGCTCTTCCTCGCCTTCCGGACCGACTCCACCAGGGTCGCGACCTTCCTCCTCTCCTACGAGTCGAGCAACCGGACGTTCCCTGACATCGCCGTCAACGACGGCCACCACAACCTCTCGCATCACCAGGGGGACAAGGAGAAGCTCGCGAAGATCGCCAAGATCGACCTCTGGTACATGCAGCAGTTCGCCCGGTTCCTCCAGAAGCTCGACGCGGCGAAGGACGTCGACGGCCGATCCATCCTGCACAACTCAATGATCGTCTACGGAAGCGGCAACGGCGACG
>DAHZZC010000932.1 GCA_027435495.1 Planctomycetales bacterium | reverse complement strand
GCGGACCCAGGCGCTGCCGGCCTCATGGACGTGGCGCTTCACAATCGCCGAGGTATCGAGGAAGAAATCCATCTCAGCGGCGCTCGCGAATCACGGTCTCGGAGAGGGGTTCGCCCCGGATGACAATCGGCTGATCGTCGGGATCCTCGAAGTCGGCCGCGGTGTCGGGTAGGTGGCTCATCAGGCCCATCGCGATCAGGCGGCGATGAAACGCCTCCTTGGAGCGAGGCTTCTTCGGTTGCGCCGGCTCGGCACGTCCGGTCCGCCGCTCGGTCGCGGGAGCTTCTTCGGGCATGGCTTCCTTGAGCCGGGTGAGGGCGTCGCGGATCACGTCGGCTTTCCGGGCATAGCGGCCGGTGCGAACGGCGTCATCGACGAACTGCTGGAGATCCTCGGGTAAACGGATTGTCATAGCACGGTTTCTCCTTCAATTTCCAGCTTACCAAGGCCACCGAGGTTTGTCGATTCTCGGGCGGATGCCAGCCCACATGTCATAAGTCGCCCGTCGCGCTCTGCGGCCAGCCCGGTGCGGGCCGCTTCGCTTGCTGTCCAGGGGCGAACGGGGACGCAGCTAAGGGGCGAACGGGGACGCAGCTAGATTCGAAGGGGCGAACGGGGACGCAGCTAGATTCGAGATTTACCGCCAGGTCCCGACGGCCTCGAGCCCCTCCCGAAACTCCCGCCAGAGGTCTTCCGGATCCTCGAGCCCGATCGAGAGCCGGACGAGTCCCGGATGGATCCCCTGGCGGGCCATCGCTTCAGGGTCCTGGTTGCGGTGGCTGGTGGTCGCGGGGTGGCTGAGGGTGGTCTGGACGTCGCCCAGGCTCGGTGCAAACGGGATCGAGTGGGAGACCGCGCGGATGAACGCCTCGGCGTGGTCGCGATTCCCCAGGTCGATCGTCAGCATGTGCCCGCCCCCCGCGCTCAGGATCCGGTTGGCGAGCGAGAAATCCGGGTGCGAGGGCAGGAGCGGGTAAAACACCCGATCGACGGCCGGATGATCCTCCAGCCGGAGGGCGATCGCCATCGCCGTCCCCGAGGCGCGGGCCATCCGCAGGCCGAGCGTCGCCATCCCCCGAAGCGCCAGCCAGCTCTCGAACGGATTTCCCGTCTGGCCGAGCGTCGAGGCCGTCGCCGCCATCGATGAAATCCTGGACCGGCCGCCGACCAGCGCACCGAGAGTCAGGTCGCTGTGGCCGCCGATCATCTTCGTGACTGAGTGCATCACCAGGTCGGCACCCTGCTCGATCGGCCGGCAGATCATCGGCGAGAAGGTGTTGTCGACGATCAGTGGGACGCCCGCTCCACGCGCGACCTCCGCCAGCCCCGGCAGGTCGGCAACCCGGAGCAGCGGGTTCGAGAGGCTCTCGACCAGGATGGCCTTCGTTGAGGGGTTGCAACGGGCCCGAGCGGTGGCGGCGTCGGTCGGGTCGAAGAGGTCGTGAGCGATCCCCCACTTCGGGAGCAGCCGCGCCACGAGTGTCGACGTCTTGCCGTACACTCCATCGGCCAGCAGCAGATGATCGCCCTGTCCGAGCAGCGTGAGCAACGAGGCCGCGATCGCCCCCATTCCCGAGGCACAGATCAGGCCGGCCTCGGCGCCTTCGATCTTTGCCAGCTTCTGCGCAAGCTGCGCGGCGTTGGGGTGGCCATCGCGGGCGTAGACGAAGCCTTCGGACCGGCCCTCGTAGATGGCGTCGACGTGCGAGGGGTCATCCGGGCAGTAGACGACGCTCATCTCGATCGGCGGGACGAGCGGCCGGCTGGAGGATTCGCGACGCTCCGGCCCCCGGGCGCAGAGGGTCGAGGGATCGAGAGGGTCGGGCGTCGGCATCGGTGCGATTCCTCGGGGATGGCCCGGGGCCTCACCGGCGATCGGCCGAGCCGACGGCCTTGCGGTGGAACCTTGCCCCAGTGCCGAGCATGTGGATGACCTCGCCGATCTTGCGGAGGGCGACCCAGTCGTTCCGGGCGGCTCGGGCCTCGGCCTGCTGGCGGCGGAGGCTCGCCAGCAGAGTCCAGTCGATCGGCCAGGCCTGCTCGATCGCCTGCTCCTGCGAGGCGCGGGTCAGATCGTCGAGCCGGACGATCAAATCTTCGCTGATCGGGCAATCGGCCGACCGATAGAGATGCTCCTCGACGGGCTCGGCGTCGGCACCCTTCCTGCGACCCTTGAAGAGCCCGGCCAATCGCCGCGACCAGCCGGTTTTCGCCGTGCCATCGCCCTCGGGCGTTTCATCGGGAAGCTGGACAATCTCGGTCGAGTCTCGGTCGACCCACGCGCCGATCCGGACCACGAGCAGCGTGATGTTGTCGAGCCCGCCCCGCAGGTTGGCCAGGCTGACCAGGTATCGGCAGGCGTCGCGAGGGTGGAAGTTCTCGGCGAAGACGCCCAGCTCCGGGTCATCGACCGGCCCCGAGAGCCCGTCGGAGCAGAGCAGGTAGACGTCGCCCACCTCGACCCGCAACGGCCCCTCGATGTCGACCTCAATCTCGGCCTCGGGCCCGAGGCTCCTGGTGATCACGTTCTTGGGAACAGAGAGCCTCGCCTGATCGGGCGGCAGATGGTTGCGCCGGACCAGTTCCCAGACCAGGCTATGATCGAACGAGAGCTGATCGATCCGGCCCCGCCGGATCCGGTAGACCCGCGAGTCGCCCACGTGCGCGATCAGCGCTCCCTCGGGCAAGAGCAGCAGGGCCGAGGCGGTCGTCCCCATCCCCTTGAAGTCGCTGTTGGCCGTCGCCTTGCTGTGGATCAGGGCGCTGACCGAGCGGAACGTCTTGACCGCCGCCTCGGCCGGCGTACCCACCCGCGTCTTCATGTAATTGTGGGGGATCAGGTCGCAGGCCATCTTGCTCGCCAGCTCGCCGACGGCGTGCGCTCCCATCCCGTCGGCCACGAGGAAAACATGGCCGCGCTGACGCCAGGCCTCGGCGTTCGGGGCGCGGACGATCGTGTAGCTATCCTGGTTGTTCGACCGCCGCATTCCGGTGTCGGTCGCGGCCTCGTCGATGATCTCGTCGTCCCAGTTCACCTTCGGCCCCTGACCTCGTTCGTCAACGCCAGGCCAACCCCCGGCCCCGCGCCGACCGACCTGATCGTCCCACCATGATCCGGCCGAATGCCGCCCGACTCAAGCCCGTACCGCGGCAATTCCCCCACCCCGCGGCTCGACCCCAGGCCGTGCCAGATCAGACGATTGTAGCATCACTACCATTCTGCCGAGAAGCCGCCGCCCCGACCGAATTCGGACCCATTTTCCCTGGTTCTCCTCTCGCCCAGGGTTCATGAGTCACCATAATACTTCATCGTCAGCGCCGTCGTGACCCGAACTCTCCCACACTTGCCCTCCGATCGAGATCCCATGACCGAATCGTCCTCTCTCGATGGCTTCGGCTTCACCAGAACCACCCTTGCCAATGGCCTCGACGTGATCGCCCGACGCCAGGCGCAGCTCCCAATCGTTGCCGTAAACCTCAGGTATCACATTGGTTCCAAAAACGAAGAACGTACCCAACGCGGATACACCCATCTCTTCGAGCACCTGATGTTTGAGGGCTCGGAGAACTACCCAGGCGACTTCTTCAAGCACCTGCAACCCCTCGGCGCCAGCATCAACGGCTCCACCTCTTCCGATCGAACGAATTACTTCGTTGACCTCCCGGCGGCCCACGTCGAGCGGGTTCTGGCGATGGAATCCGACCGGATGGCGAACCTCCTCGGCGCCCTCGACGACCGCAAGCTGACCATCCAGAAGGGCGTGGTGACCAACGAGTACCGCCAGAACTACGCCAATCGTCCTTACGGAATGGCCTGGAGCCTGCTGGCCGAGGCTCTCTATCCTCCCCAGCATCCCTATAATTGGCTGACGATCGGGAGCATGGAGGATCTCGAGCGCGCCTCGATGTCGGATGTTTCGGCGTTCTTCCGGCGGTATTACGTTCCGAGCAACGCCAGTCTGTCGATTGTCGGAGACCTCGACGAGGCCGCTGCGATGGCGATGGCCGAGCGATATTTCGGCGAGATCCCGGGCGGAACGCCCGCGCTCCGGCCCTGGACACCGGCCGTCGGCCTGGACGCCGACCGCGAGCTTGTCCTCCGCGACCGTGTCGAGCTCGACCGTGTGTATCTGTCGTGGCCGACTGTTCCTCACTTTCACAGAGACGACGCCGCGCTGATTCTGGCCAGCGATATCCTGGGGCGTGGCCGGGCCAGCCGGCTTTACCGACGGCTGGTTCTGGAAGAGCAGGTCGCGCAGGAGATCAGCGCCTTCCAGTCGGGTCGAGAGCTCGCCGGGGCGTTTGGCGTGATTGTGACGCTTCGTCCCTCGCGGACCATCGCCGAGGCCCGACGGCTGGTCGACGACGAGTTGGCAAGGATGGCTCGGGCCGAGGTCCCTGCCGACGAGCTGGCGAGGGTCCAGCGGATGCGGACGGCGGGCTTCTACTTTGCCCTGGAGCACATTGGCGGGTTCGGCGGGATCGCCGACCGGTTGAATGCGTACAACGTTTTCCTCGGCGACCCCGGCCGGATCGCCTCCGACGTCCGGCGGTTTGAGGAAGTCGAGCCGGATCAGGTCCGATCGGCCGTTGGTCGATACCTCGACGGGCATTCCCGGGTGATCCTCTCGGTGATCGGCCGGGGCGGCAGGCCATCGTCCGCCGCGCCCGATCGTTCGATCGTGCCGACCGCCGCGCCGGCTCGGTTCGCCGCGCCGATGCCGACGGAGATTCGCCTCGACAGCGGCCGTCCGCTCTGGGTCTTCCCGAGGCGCGAGGTCCCGACCGTGGCCGGCTCGATCGTGATCCC
>DAHZZC010000931.1 GCA_027435495.1 Planctomycetales bacterium | reverse complement strand
GTCCGCGAGGTCGACGAAACCGAGAAGCTCGACCGCGCCGACCCGCCCTTCAAGACCAGCACCCTCCAGCAGCAGGCGGCCATCCGACTCCGCTTCTCGGGCAAGCGGACGATGAAGGTCGCCCAGGAACTCTACGAGGGCATCGACGTCGACGGCAGCGGCCCGGTCGGTCTGATCACCTACATGAGAACGGACAGCCTCCGCGTCAGCGACGAGGCCATCACCGCGGTGCGCGACCGGATCAAATCCGACTTCGGCGAGAAGTACCTCCCCGCCAAGCCGATCCGATACGCCGCCGGCAAGCTGGCTCAGGAGGCCCACGAGGCCATCCGACCAACCGACCTCGCCATGTCCCCCGAGAAAATCCGCGGCCATCTCTCACACGACCAGTTTCGTCTTTATCAGTTGATCTACGCCCGGTTCCTCGCCAGCCAGATGGCGCCCGCTGTCTTCAACGTGACCGATGTGGTGATCGCCGCGGGCAAGGGCGTCTTCAAGACGCAGGGGAAGATCCTCAAGTTCGACGGCCACAAGAAGGTCTGGCCGCCGGGCGGCAAGACCGACGACGCCCTCCTGCCGGCGCTTTCGGCCGGCCAGGCGCTCGACCTGCACGCGCTCGAGGCGACGCAGCACTTCACCCAGCCGCCGCCGAGGTTCAGCGAGGCGACGCTGATCAAGGCCCTGGAAAAGGAGGCGATCGGCCGCCCGAGTACCTATGCTCCGATCATCCAGACAATCCAGGATCGTCAATATGTCGAACAGAAGGAGCGCCGATTCTTCGCAACCGAGCTGGGGATGGTCGTCACTGAGTTCCTGGTCCAGCGGTTCCCCAAAATTCTCGACCTGAAGTTCACCGCCCACATGGAGGACGAGCTCGACGAGATCGCCCAGGCGAAGGAGGACATGGTCAAGGTCCTGGACGAGTTTTACTACCCGTTCCAGGAGTCGCTGAAGGCGGCGACCGAACAGGCAGAAAAGGTGCAAATCCTCACCGAGGAGAAGTGCCACGTCTGCGAGGCGCCGATGGCCTTGAAGTTCGGCCGGACGGGGCGGTTCCTCAGTTGTTCGCGGTATCCCGAGTGCAAGGCGACGCGCCCGATTGACGGCCCCCCTCGGGCGGAGGCCGTCGAGAGCGCGCACGACTGCCCGAAGTGCGGCAAGAAGCTGATGATCCGGGAGAACAAGCGAGGCGAGAAGTTCCTCTCATGCTCGGGTTATCCGGACTGCAAGCAGTCGTTTAACATCGACGAGAACGGCAATCCGGTGCCCTCGGTGGTGGAGACGGAGTACACCTGCGAGAAGTGCGGCAAGCCGATGGCGTTGCGATCGAGTGCCCGGGGTCCGTTCCTGGGTTGCACGGGGTATCCGAAGTGCCGCAATGCGATGCCGGTGGATGAGAACGGCAAGCCGATCCCGCCGGTGAAGGTGGACGTTCCCTGCCCGAAATGTGGCGGGGCAATGGCGGTTCGCAACGGCCGGCGGGGTCCGTTCCTCGGCTGCACGAACTACCCGAAGTGCCGGGGGACGGCGCAGGTGCCCGAAGAGATGAAGGAGCAGCTCGCCGCGCGGATGCCGCCGCCGAAGAAGACGGGCCCGGATTTCAAGTCGTTGCAGGTGGAGGAGACGTGCGAGCAATGCGGCGGCCCGATGGTGGTGCGCCCGAGCAAGCGCGGGTTTTTCCTCGGCTGTGCGAAGTACCCGAAGTGCAAGGGAACGCGCCAGCCCGGCGAGGCCACCCTGGCGAAGATCAGCGATTTCGCGGCCGCGCACGAGGCGGCCTCGGGATCAGAATCGGAAACCGAATCGGTCGTGGCCTCGACCGAAGAAGATTGATCAAATCAAGAGGTGCGAACTGACGTGTGGGACTGCCCCTGATGAGCTATGACCTTGAAAATCGGTAGGTGCCCTGACCGCCGAACGTCTCACACACGCATTGAAAACGATCGAGGTTCGATCTCGCCTGTACGCATGATTTGCTGATTTTGACCGTCAAAAACCATCAGGAGCTGGCTCCCGCCGACGATCTTCGCGGCATCTTTGGCTTCGTCCGGGTCGGGAGCAGGAGCTCCCTCCTACATGGGCTGATCCTGGCGTCCTTCTCGCAGGGTTC
>DAHZZC010000930.1 GCA_027435495.1 Planctomycetales bacterium | reverse complement strand
CGAGGGATTGCGGAAGCGCGGGATCAAGCACATCGCAATCATCTCCGGCGACCACGACGCCCCCACCCGGAAGCTCGCCGAGTCGCTCGGCATGGACCGATACTTCGCCCAGGTTCTCCCGGCCGACAAGGCCGAATATGTCGAGCGGCTTCAGAAGGAGGGGAAGAAGGTCTGCTTCGTCGGCGACGGAATCAACGATTCGATCGCCCTCAAGAAGGCGAACGTCTCGATTTCGCTTCGAGGTGCCACCTCGATCGCGACCGACACGGCGCACATCGTCTTCATGGAAGAGGGCCTCTCGAAGCTCTGCGATCTTCGCGACATCGCCCGCGACCTCGATAGAAACGTCAAGCGAAGCTGGCAATTGATCCTGGCGCCAAACGGACTCTGCATCGCCGGCGCGTTCACGATGGGCTTCGGCGTGATGATGTCGGTGTTGACGAACAACGTCGCCGCCCTCGCTGCGCTGGCCAACGGGATGCTCCCGCTCCGCCGGATCGCGCAGGCCCAGGCCGAGAGCCAGCTTGAGCAGGAAAAACGAGTCGCCGAGGGACTGGCGAACCAGGAGTCAGGAGGCCGGGACGAAAGGCTGGGAACCGTGCTGGCCGAGGTCGCGCTGACCGAGGTCGAGGTGGAGGTGGATGATCCCGAAGCTGTTCTGAACGCGATGACCGAGGAAGCGCCGATCGTCCTCCACACGAATCCGCCCGACCCGTCGGCGATCGAGATCGAGACGGAGCCGGCGATCCCCGAGGCCCCGCCCATGCGATTCGAACACCTCGGCGAATGCCTGTACGAACGCCCATTGAAACAGCGGATCGACGACGAGCTGAAACGGGCGATTCTCGACGCGGCCGAGCGTCGGAGCGATCAGCTCCCGTTCCAGGCCGGGTTCCGATGGCACTCGTCCGAGCCGGTGTTGATGTTCCAGTCGAACCTCCTGCCGCTCTCGGCCGTCTTTGCGCCGGGGCGGCTGGCGATCCACGCGAAGCTCTCGATGGCCACGCGGATGCTCGTGACCGAGGGGAATCGCCGACGGGCGATCCGGTTCATCGAGGAGATCGCCGATGAGCTCGGCCTCTGATCGATCGTCGGCACCGGCCTGGCGAATCGCGAGCGCGATCCCGGGGCGCCTTCGGGTCCGCCATGAGGCGATCCGCGACCCCGGACGAGCGCACCGGATCGAGGAGGAGATGGCCTCCACTCACGGTGTGATTGCAGCGCACGCCCGTCCGCTCACGGCGGGGCTTCTCATTCGGTACGACCCCTCGGCCATCGCCGAGCGGCAGTTGCTCCGGATCCTCGAGGAATGGACGGCGCCGACGGCCGCGAACATCGGGGCGACGGAGGATCTGGCAATCCCGCCGGTGCCATTCACGATCGCGAACGGGACGCTCGTACTGTCTGCGGCGGGCGAGCTGGCGGTGCCGGCGCTCCTGCCGCCGACGGCCTTGCTCCTGGTTTTCAACAGCCGGAAGACCCTGCGCGAGGCGTGGCGGGAGGCGCGATCGCGGCGGCTCGGACTGCCGACGCTCTTCGCGACGATCCTGATGGGAACACTGCTTTCGGGGCAATTCCTGGCGGCCGCGCTGATGGCCTGGACCTACCAGTTCTGGCGGCATCAGCACCGACTGGCGCGGCACCGGCTCCGCCGCGAGTTATTGCCGTCGATGACCCAGCGTTCGCGGTTCGCCCGGCTCTGCGTCGCGGACGCCGAGGTCGAGGTACTCGCCGAGCGACTCCGGCCGGGAGACCGGATCGTGGTCGAGGAGGGGCAGATGGTCCCGGCCGATGGCTGGCTGGCCGGCGGCTTCGCGGTGGTCGACGAGCGGCTGGTCTGTGGAGTGGCGGGCCTCTCGCGGAAGGAGGCCGGCGACCCGATCCACGCCGGCTCGTTTGCGCGGCAGGGACGGCTCTTCGTCGAGGTTTCGGGGCAGGGGGGCGCCAGCCGGGCGCTCCGGCTCGGCCGCGAGCTGGCCGCCGCCGCCCCGCCGCCGGCCCAGTTCGCCCTGAATGCCCACGGCGAGGAAATCGGCCGGAAGGCCGTCGTCCCGACGCTCGCCGTGGCCGGGCTGGGCCTGGCGGTCGGCGACCTGGCCGCCGCCGGCGCCATCCTCCGCCCCGACTACGCGACCGGCCCAGGGTTGGGCGTCTCGCTGGAATCCCTCCGCGACCTTGGCGAATCGGCGCGCGAGGGAGTGGTCGTCCGCGACCCTTCCGCTTTCCGCCGGATCGCCGAGGCCGACGTCTTTCTCTTCGACCTCGTCCCCGCGCTCCGGCGCGAGGGGCTGGAAGTGCGCTCCGTCGAGCCGCTCGACGGCGTCGCCGAGGACGACCTGCTCCGATTGGCGGCCTCGGCATTCGCCGGGCTGGCCGACGACCGCGCGCCGGCGCTGGGTGCCGCCTGTGCCTCGCGTCGGATCATCGTTCGTCGGCAGCCCAGAGCCGACTACCGCGGCCCCGATATCGCCGTTGAGGACGGCGGCCTTCGGTTGACCTTTCGCGATCGCCCCGCGAGCCCAGCGGCGACTCCGAACGGCGAACCGCCCCCTGCGCTGGAAGTCTCCGCCAACGGCCGCACGGTCGGCCGGATCGCCTTCGGCCGATCGGCTCGCCCAAGAGCCGCCGAGGCCCTGCACGCCCTCCGCAACCACGGACCCATCGCCATCGGGCTCCTCTCGGACCGCACCGAAGCCGAGGTCGAACCCATCGCCAGGACGCTCGGGGTCGACTTCCACCTCGCCGGCCTCGACGCCTCGGGAAAGGTCGAGGCCGTGCGCGCCTGCCGGCGTCGTGGGCTGAAGGTCGCGTACGTTGGCAACGGCCGGCGCGATCCCGAAGCCGCCCGCGCCGCCAACGTCGCCATTTCGATCGGCTTCGACGAGCCCGACCCGGCGCACGATCCCTCCGCCGTGCTGGTCCTTCGGCCCGACCTGGCATGGATCCCCGGACTGCGAGAGCGGTCACGTGAGCATCTCGCCTGCCTTCGCGCTGTGAATCAATTTGTTCTGATTCCCAACCTCTTCTGCATTGCCGGCGCGTTCTTCCTGGGCTTCACCAGTCTTTCCAGCGCGGTGGTGACCAACCTGGGAACGCTCGCCGTCTACACGGGCCTGCCGAGACGTCGGAACTGGCGGACGAGAGCGATCGATCGGTCCCGGCGCTGAACCGAACCGCGGGACGGAACGTGAAAACTCGCGCCCCATCCCGCGCCGGGACCAGCCCCGTTACGATGATCGGGGATGCCGGGTCGCCGATCGGCCAGCGAAAGGCACGATGTGGCCGTTGCGGACCGGGACGAATTTCCCCTGGTGATCGTGGAATCCAATCAGCGAATACTTCGATCCGAATCGCTCGTTGACCACATTCGAATCCCCATTCGCACAGGGAAGGGTCATCCTCAGCGTGTCATGGTAATGAACGTTGAGGCGGATCGAGGGGCGAAGCGTCACCGAGTTGGCGGATGGGTCGTAGGTCGCCGAGACGATCGGGATCCGTCGGCCGTCGCGAGCGATCACCAGGTAATTGGCCTGGTCGGCGGCTCGGGTCGGGTCCACCACGCCCTGGAATGGGACGATCAGCAGCGTTCTTTGCTGGTGAACGCCAATCCGGCCGATCTTGCCGGCCGTCGGGCAGGCGGCCTCAGGCGCCGCCGCCGGGGTGTACGTATAGGTGACCGCCACGGTTGCCGAGGCCGTCGTCGTGTTGTTGCGCAGCAGGTTCGAGGAGGAAGACGTCGAGAAGCCCTGGCCGTTCGCGGTCAACGTGGGGGAAATGGACGACCGCCCCGAAGTCGCCGTGTAGAAGCCAAGGTCAGCGGGGTCGGTGTAGGTGGTCGTCGAGGATTGCTCGAGCTGGAGCTGCGGGAAAACCACCGTGTCATTCGAGGAGCCAAACGGCCCGGCCGTGATTGGCTGGCTGGAAACCGATCGGCTCGGACCCTGGATCGTCTGGCTCAGACCGTTGATCTGGTCGCTCCCCGAGAGCGTCGCCGTGATCGTCGCCGAGACGTTCGGGTCGAGATTCTGCGCCGAGATGTCGCTCAGAAACGTCACCGACTGCGTGACCGTGACCGAGGTCAGTGTCCCCAGCGCCGGGTTGAAAAGCGTCAGCGAGGGCGAGAGCGGCAGGTTCTGGAAATTGGTCAGAGTCGCCGGCAAGGTCAAGGTCTGCACCGGGAGCGACTGCGTCGCCGATGCAAAATCGGAGGCGGCCGGAGCGACCGCTGGGGGTGTCGAGACGATCGGGGCCTCGCGGTGGTGTTGACGGAGAACATCGGCGTGCGCGGCAGCCGGCCTCGGCGTCACGACGCTCATCAGCGCGATGGACTCCATCGCCTCGATCGCCGGCGCAACCGCCCGGCGACGCAGACGCCTGACGGATCGGATGGCCCCCATCCATGACCACCACTTCGAGGTGCGCAACATCGAAGACCCCCGCGTCTTGCCGGCCCCGGCGCGCGGAGGCGCGGGGCCCGATTCCCTGGAGGAAAGCGGCTCCCACGGCTCCGCCGAGCGAGCGGCGGGTCGATTTCCCCTACCTGGGCGGGGACCCACCTGCATCCCGTCGCTGACCCTTCGGCCAGCCATCCCCACCGATCTGCCGAGGAGTCGGCGCGATTCCTCGCCGACCCTGCCGATCACCTGTCATCTTCCCGGATCCGCCACTTTCAGAAATCGGCGTGAGCGCTTTCGAGCATGAGACGGGATGTGGATCTTTCCCAGGATCGAATCGGTCTTTCCCTTACGTTAGACCAATCCGTCGCGACCCGCCGCCCGGGCCCGCCGCCGGGCCATGAGGCCAGGCCCCGCAAGGAGGGAGATTCCCAGGCCGAGCAGGAGAAGCCCCGACGGTTCGGGGACCACGAAGGCGCTGAATGTCGGCGTGTAGAGATACTGGATCGTCACCGTGGCGCCGGCGTCGGTCAGCACGGCTCCGCCACCGTTGCCGCTGTTCGAGTAGAAACTCGAATGCGCCACCGCCAGGACCGGCAGATCGATCGTCCCAGGGCCGACGAACGCCGAGAGCAGTCCGGGATTTGTGGTGTTGATGGTCTGCGAGAGGGTAAAGGTCGCCTGGTCGGGAGCGATGTAATGCGGGTCGGCAATCGCGTCCATCGACGAGTATGTGCCCGACGAGGCCGTTATCGAGACCACATCGACCGGCATGGTGGTTGCCGGCCCGCCGAAGAGCGTCGAGCCGGCCGGGCCGCGCAGCTCAATCGAAGGACCATCGGCAAGCTGCTGCGCCAGAGTGGGATTGGCCAGCACGCCAGGATCAGCGGCCTCGGTCGTCGCCACGTAGATCGCGGTCGGCGTCGGAGTCGATGCGAAAGTCAGGATGAAGTCGTTCCGGATCGTCGCCGTGAACGAGAGGGCAACCCCTTCCAGGTTCCCCAGGGTCGGGTCAAACTTCGAGAACGCCAGCGGGCCCCCCAGCACAGGCATGCCCGCCCCACCACTCACGGGTGTCATCGCGATCGACTGGCTCTGAAGAGCGGTGCTAAAGGTTCCGCCGGCCGTTGCCCCGGGCGCGACCAACCAGACCGTCGCGATCGCCAGTGCGCCGGCGAGAATCCTCGCGTTCATGGGATCACTCCTTCAAAGGCCACCGACGAGCACTCTTCGACAACCTGTGCTAGAAGTGGTCGAGTCGCAATTCGAGGAGACATGCTCGGTTGATGGCGATCCAGGCGATCGTCAGACTCTGATTGCCTGATCCTGTGCATTGGACCTCGAATCACCACCAACAGTCATATTGAGTAATTTATGCGCTGCCGGGCAAAAAGAAAAGGCCGGCGCGATCGGCGATCCGCGAGAAAAGAAGACGATTGCACCAAAGAGACGGGTTACATGGATCTTCTGGGCCCGGATTCGGGATTCCGGAATTCTGAGAGGAGAAGATCCCGGATCCCCGATTCCTGGAGGGCCATTGCGGCCTGGGATCGGGAATCCGGGTTTGAATGAGGGAGAGCGAACAGCCGCTCACTCTTCCTCGTCGGCACCACGGAGGTCGACCTCGGCGAGGCCGAGGTGTCGAGCGACACCGTTCAACTGGTCGCGGATCTCGAACATGCCGGCGGGGCGGCGGGTCGGGTCGATGCTCAGGCAGGAGACGATGATCTCGTTGAGCGTTCCTGGAATCCGGGTGTTGATCTTGAGTGGAGGAACGAGCTTGCGTTCCTCGCCGGCCTTGGGGATGGCCTGCTGGGGGAATCGGCCCGTGAACATACGATACATCGTCGCGCCGAGGTTATAAACATCGGTTCGGTCGTTAACGATCTTCTCGGTGGCCTGCTCGGGGGCGATGTACTGCGGTGTGCCCTGGATGCGTGCCTTGTTCTGGCCGCGGACCCAGGCGGTGCCGAAGTCGATCAGCTTCACCTGGCCGCTCTTGTTGAGCATGATGTTGCCCGGCTTCAGGTCGCCGTGGAACACCCCGCGGCGGTGCATGTGCGCCAGCGCCGAGGCGACGTGGCAGAACATCAGTACGAGCTGGCCGAGCTCGGGGGCCTCGATCTCGTCGAGCGTCTTGCCGTCGACGTACTCCATCAAGAGCTCGACGCCCTTGACCTTGAACCACGACTTCTTGAGCCGGCAGTCGAAGACCCTGGAGATCGCCGGGTGGTTGAGCTTTTTGGCCGCCTCGAACTCGGTCAGCGCCTGCTGGACGTAGACCTCGTCCTCCGGCTCCTGCTTGCGGACCACCTTCAGGGCGTAGCGCTTGCCGCCGGCCGTCTTGTCGCTGATCAACAGGATCGTGCTGCCCGCGCCGGTACCGAGCGTATTGACCACGCGATAC
>DAHZZC010000929.1 GCA_027435495.1 Planctomycetales bacterium | reverse complement strand
CCGCCCGAGTTGACCGGGGCCTGGCCAGTCTGCTGGGCCGAGGCGGCCGTGATGGAGGCCGCGGCGACGCCCGCGGCGGCGGAAACCTGGAGGAATTCGCGGCGATTCGGGATCGGGCTGGTCATTGGATCTCTCTCCTCGGCGGCAACCCCGGGACATCACCCGCCCGAGATGGTACGCTCGATGATCGGGCGGGTCCAGGGGCCGGATCTCGACTCCCCTGCATTCCCCGCGCCGGTTTGGCTGTCCTTCCCCGCGTTCCCTGCTTCGGGGCGAATCGCACGATGAAGACCACCCAGGTGACCCTTGATTACGGACGGACCGGGCTGACCGTCGAGCTTCCCGCCGATCGGATCGTCGGCCCGCTCGCCATCCGAGACGTCCCCCCGCTCGATAACCCTGAGCGTGCTATCGCCGAGGCTCTCGAGGCCCCCATCGGCACGCCGGCTCTGCGCGAGCTTGCGCGGGGGCGGTCCGACGCCTGCATCCTGGTCTGCGACATCACCCGCCCCGTCCCGAACCGGTCGATCCTCGAGCCGATGCTCCGCGTCCTGCAAGAGGCCGGGCTCCCGCGCGAGAAGGTCCTGATCCTGGTCGCCACCGGGCTGCATCGCCCCAGCACCCCCGCCGAGAAGGAGGAAATGCTCGGCGCCGAGATCGCCTCGAATTACCGGGTCGAGGACCATTACGGCACCCGACTGGAGGAGCATACGCTCGTCGGGACGACCGATCGCGGCATCCCGGGCTGGATCGATACGCGGTATGTTCAGGCCGGGCTCAAGATCACGACCGGCCTGATCGAGCCGCACCTGATGGCGGGCTACTCGGGCGGTCGAAAGCTCATCTGCCCCGGCGTCGCCGCCCTGGAGACCGTCCGGCGGTGGCACGGGCCCGAACTGCTCGAACATCCGAACGCCGATTGCGGCATCCTCGAAGGCAACCCCGTCCACGAGGAAAACACGAAGATCGCCCGGATGGCCGGATGCGACTTCATCGTCAATGTCACGCTCGATAGCCACCGGCGGGTCACGTCGGTCGTCGCGGGCGAGATGGAAAAAGCCTTCCTCGAAGGCGTCCGGTTCATGGAGGGCGTCTGCCGGGCGATCGTTCCCGAGCCGGTCGACGTGGTCGTCACCAGCGCCGCCGGCTATCCCCTCGACACGACGTTCTACCAGGCGATCAAGGGGCTCACCGGCTGCCTTCCGATCGTCAAGAAGGGGGGCACGATCATCCTCGCCGCCAGCCTGACGGAAGGACTCGGCAGTCATGAGTTCCAGTCAGCGCTCCACGATCACCCCACGCTCGACGCCTTCATGCAGCGCATCCTGGGCAAGGATTACTTTGTGATGGACCAGTGGCAGGTTGAGGAGCTGGCGAAGGTCCGGCGGCGGGCGACGGTGAAGATCGTCTCCGACGGCCTGCCCGCCGATGTCCTCGCGGCCTGCCACGTCGACCCGGCGGCGAGTGTCGAGTCTGCGCTGGCCGAGGCGCTGGCGAAGTACGGGCCCGAGGCGAAGGTCGCCGTGATCCCGAAGGGTCCTTACGTCCTGCCCACCGTGGCCGCCTGAGGGACCCGCGCGGCATCGGGGTTGGGCGATCGGCAAAAGATCAGTAAGCGTCGCTGCTGATGACCTCGCCCCAGGACCGCGTGGAGAGGGCCTGCCAGACCCCGATCCAGGCGCCGGGGGCCAGCGAATAGCCGTAGGGGAAGCTGGAACCCTGCGTGTACAGGTTCGGCGGGGCACCGTAACCGTTGGCCGCGACGTTCGGCCACGACTGGATCGAGTCCTTGATGAAGTGGACCGAACCATCGGCGAACGCACAGTTGACCCCGCCGGGGTGCATGCTCGAGGCCGAGTACGGCAGAACCCCGGGGAAACTGTAATTGGAGCTGCTGTAGGGCCCCAGGTAGCGCTGGGGGTTAGGGGCATACTGCGAGCAAATCCCGACGCCCGGCTCGCCGCCCGAACTCCAGAAGGTGAAGTAGATCGGCGAACCAAAATCGGTCGACGCCGCGGCCGGCCAGAGGCCATTGGCCTTCTCGCTGAAGAGGATCGTGTTGCTGGTCCCGTCGGTGACGGCCGAGACGCGGGTATGGCTCTGCGGATAGATAATGCCGAAGCAGGAGGCGTCGTTGGCCGCCGTGGCGACACTTGCCGAGGGATAGGCGGCGTCGTTCAGCCCGCCGTACCAGGGACCTTCCATGGATCCGTAGCTTGAGAGGTACTGATACCAGTTGCCCGGCGGCAGGGTGTAGCCGGCGATCAGGCCGATACTCACCGGGAAGCCGTGCCAGTTATCCGCGAGGTTCACCGGAGTCTGCACGGTCGAATCGCTCGGGCACCAGAGGGTGGAGATCCCGACACCGTTGATCGTCAGGTTGGGCGGGTCGGCGACCGAGAACGCGGTGTTCATCGCATTGAAGACCTGCTGCTGCTCCATCTGGCCAAGCATCCGGGCGAAGACGCTCATGTCGGACGACGAGCCGCCCGTCGAGCCGTCGGAGGAAGGCGTCGTCAGCAGGCGGAACATCGCCTGCGGAGGGTACATCTGGTTCTCGCTCTCGTAGTTCATCGCGGCGAGACCGAGCTGCTTGAGGTTGTTGGTGCACTG
>DAHZZC010000928.1 GCA_027435495.1 Planctomycetales bacterium | reverse complement strand
TTTCGCCCGGAGAAACTTTGATTAAAGTCAGTGGTTGCGCCAAACGAGTAACCCGGCTCCGGGACCCGAATCCGGCCCGTCTGCTCGGAGGTTGCCGGCCGGATTGGCTTGCCGCCCGATGCGGATCGGGGTAACGTTCGGGGAGAGAGTACGGTAGGCATCCAGTGCGGTGCGCAGGGACGACCAACGATGAGCGATGCGGCGGGGGCAGTCACTCGGCTCGACGACGCGGAACGGGACGGGAAGGTCTCAGCAGTGGCGGCGGCGAACATCCGACGATGGCTCGTCGAGGATCCATTCCGTCCCTACCGCGCCCAGTTGATCGAGGAGATCGACCGGGGCGACTGGGGCAAGCTCGACGACGCCTTCTACGCCGTCCTCGAGTTTGGCACCGGCGGCCGTCGCGGCAAGATGTATTCGGTCGGCACCAATGTCCTGAACGACCGGACGATGGCCGAGAGCGCTCGCGGGCTCGCCGACTACGTCGCCCGGAAGAAGCACCCCGGCGAACCTCGGAGCTGCGTGATCGCGCACGACACCCGCCACCAGTCCCCCGAGTTCGCCGAACTCTGCGCCCGGGTCCTGGCTGCGGCCGGGTTCCGCGTCATCCTCTTCCGCGGGCACCGGTCGACCCCCCTGCTCTCTTTTGCTGTCCGCCACCTGCACTGCGACGCCGGGATCATGATCACGGCCTCGCACAATCCACCGTCGGACAACGGTTTCAAGTGTTACTCGTCGACTGGCGGCCAGGTCATCCCGCCAGACGACCGGGGGATTATCGACTGCGTCCAGGCCGCCTCGGATCGAGAGATCCCCGAAAAGCCGATGGACGAGGCCCTCGCCGATGGTTCCATCCGATATGCAGGCCCCGAGGTCGACACCGCCTATATCACATCGGTGGTGGGCGAATCGGTCAGCCACGCCCGCGACCTATCGATCGTCTACACGCCGCTGCACGGGGTCGGCGAGACCTCGGTGGCCGCCACGCTCCGGACGGCCGGATTCCGGGGACTCCGCGTCCTCGAATCGCAGCGCACCCCAGACGGCGACTTCCCGACGGTCCCCGGACACGTCGCTAACCCCGAGTATCCACAGACCCTCCAGGCGGCGATCGACGAGGCCCGCCGGATCGGTGCGGAGTTGGTGCTGGCGAGCGACCCCGACGCCGACCGGATCGGCGTGGCAGTCCCTGCTGCTGGCAACCCGCATGGCGACTGGACGACCCTCGACGGCAACCAGATCGGGGTCCTGCTGGCCGCTTTCGTGATGAAGCAGAGCGAGGACCTCGGACGACTCCGCTCCGACCATTTTCTCGTCACCACCATGGTCTCGACCGAGATGACCCGGGCCCTGGCCCTCCGCGAAGGAATCCGAACCGAGGACAACCTGCTCGTCGGCTTCAAGTGGATCGCCGACCGGATCGAGCAGTCAGGCCCGGCCAGCTTCCTCTTCGCATTCGAGGAGTCGCACGGATACCTCAAGGGCTCCGACGTCCGCGACAAGGACGCCTCGGTCGCGGCGCTCCTGTTCGCCGAGCTGGCCGCGACAGTCAAGGATCGCAAGCAGACCGTGCTCGAATATCTGGACGACCTCTACATCGACGTCGGCCACTACGGCGAGCGGCTGATCACCCGGACGTGCGAGGGTCGCCAGGGACACGCGCAGATCCAGGCGATCATGGAAGCCTTTCGGACCCGGCCGCCCCGAGAAATCGGCGGCCTCACGCTCCGCGAGGTGTGCGACTACCAACTCCACCAGAGGCGACCCCTCAACCCGCCTGGCGAGCCCACCCCCCTGCCCTACCCCTCGGGCGACCTGGTGATCTTCCAGGCCGACCGACCCGGATGCCGGTTCGCGGCCCGCCCCTCGGGCACCGAGCCGAAAATCAAGTTCTACCTCTTCGCCCGGACCGAGGTCGCCGGCCCCGACTCCCTCCCAACCGCAAAATGGACCACACGAGACCTCCTGGGACAAATGGAGGCCGATTTACACCGCTTTATCGACGAGGTAACACAGATATCTTCCTGATAAATCCGCATGCCAACCACATGATCAAAAACTTTTTGGCTTAATGCTTCTTCGTCGACGCCTTTCCCGTAAGCCTTTCCTCGGCGCGGGCGGCTCATCAGTCCACCGCTTCTCCTGCTGGGCTTCTCCTTCTCGAACTTCGGCCGGAACGCTGGGCTGTCTATCAAGAGGAAGGACTGTCCAGGATGTCACCCCTTCGCCTCGCCCAACCAGCAAGTCCTGGCCCACCGAAGGACTGAAAAATCGAGTCAATCGCTTCACCCAGCACCCCGATGGGGTCGAGACGCGAATTCGGTCGACAGAATGGACCACGGCCCACGAGACGCACCGCAAGGTAAACACTCGCGCGATTGTAAATAGACAGGCGCCGCTTCATCGCCGAGGTCCCGCCTTCGTCGCCCTGAGACGATCGAGCCGATCGCGCAAGACCCGGAGGACCGGTTGCACCTCGGCGACCCCGATCAAGTCGCGCAGCTCGCGGGGATCGGCGGCCTCGTCGAAGAGTTGCTCCCGACCGTCCCCTTCATTGCGGATGTAAATGTGTCTGCCGCGGGCCAGTGAGACCATCGGGCCCTTCGTCGCCGGCGAACGGCCCAGGCTGGGGAAGGCCGGGTTGGGCGCGGGGAGCTCCGAATAGGCGTCGGCTTGATCTTCAGACCGATCGGGGCGGCCAGATTGCCAGTGCCTGGCGAGCGACCGACCGGGAAACGGCGATCCGTCCGCCAGGCCGACCACGTCGACAATCGTTGACGGCAGGTCGCGCAGGCTGACCGTCTCGCGAACCACCATCCCTGCACGCTCCCCATTCGGCAGGAGGATCAGAAGCGGGACGTGGATCTCCGGACGATACAGGCTTTCACCGTGCTCGAAGAGTTCGTGACCGCCCAACTCCTCGCCGTGGTCGGCGGCGATGATGACCAGAGTATTCTCCATGCCCCCCCGGCGCTGTAATTCGACGAAGAGCCGGCCGAGCCGCCAGTCGAGGTATGCCAGGCAGTTTTCGTACGAGTCGAGGATCAGGTTGATAAAATTCTGGCCGAGGCGGAGCTTGTCGATTTCCTTCCAGCGTTCGACCAGGACGAAGAAATCGAGGACCGACCGGGGGCCTGGCCCGAACTGGAACCGTGTCCCCTCGGGCGGCAGATACGGAGAATGGGCATCGTAGTAGTTGAGGAAGGCGAAATAGGGCCGTCGGCGATCGCCCCGACGTTCGAGCCAGCCGAGGAACTCGTCATTGATGACTCCCGCATCCTTCCGATCCGGGGCGAGGAGCCAGTGAAGGATGGGATTGTACCGGTCGAGTCCGATGGAGACGCCCGCCCAGGTTGCGGCGTTCCAGGCGAATTCCAGGAGGATCGCCGCCCGAAGCGGTCGGAGATGAGCCAGGTCGAAGGGGTAGTCTTCGTAATGCGCAAAGCCGCGGTCGAGCCCAGCGTCATAGGAGCAATACTGAAGGTTCGCAACGAAGCCGGCCGTCTGGTAGCCGCGCGAGGCCAGGTATTCGGCCAGCATCGGGAAATCGGTCTGGAGCGGATCGTTCCATCCGACGTGCATCTCATGGGGCCACCGGCCGGTAAAAAAGCTGGCGTGCGAGGGGAGCGTCCAGGGCGCTGCCGACCTCGCCTCATCGAATCGGATGCCGCGTTTTGCGAGTCGCTCCAGGGCCGGGCTGGTCGGCCTCCCATAGCCGTAGAGGCTGAGCCGATCCGCCCGAACGGTGTCGAGGATGACGAGCAGGACGTTGGGCAAGCCGGGCGCCGGCCTCGGTCCCGCGGCCTGCCGGGCCTCGGCGAGCCAGGAGCCGACGACGACGATTCCAGCGGTGCAGGGAACCGCCCCGAGCAGCAGAGGGAGGGTCCGAAGCCCCCACTTCCACCAGTCGATCGGCCACCGCTCAAGAGTCGGGATCGCCCGCATCGCGATCCCCCCGGCCAGGAGGAGCCAGGCCCACGAGTAGATCGGCCGCCCGGCCACCAGCATCGGCGGCAGGATCGCCAGGGCCAGAAGCATTCGTCGGCCGATCCAGGAGCCCGAACCCGGCCAGCGTCGCGAGATCGCCGCCAGACTCAGGCCGGCGCCCAGGAAGATCAAACCGTTGGCCAGCGGCACCGACCACACGAAATGCCGGGTCATCAGATACATGTAGCCGGGCCCGAGGGCATTCTTGAGGAAAACCCTCGTCCCGACCTCGATCCAGCCAGCCGCCAGCCCCAGCCAGGCCGCCATCAGGATCAGACCCGACGCCACGCCCCGAGTCGCCATCTCGGCCGCAATCGAAGCCTCGGGACTCCCCTCTTTCCTTGACATGACTTTACTTTTTCTTTTTGCCCAGGGCCGGTAGCTTGAGCTCGGTCGAGGCCCCCGCGGGCTTCTTCGCGTCTCGGAACTCCTCGGGCGTCATCCGCCTGGGTGTGCCGTCCTGCATCAGTACCTCACCCCCCTTCTCGGGAACATCCTTCTGATAGGCGAGGACCGTCGAGGGCGCATCCGGACCCTCGTCGATGCCGGCGCCCCAGAAGACGAGCACGTCTCCGGAACGGATCGACTCGACAGCCGCGGGGAACCGGGCCAGCAGGGGCTGGATCTCGGCGAATTCCTTCGGCGCCGGTTTTTTCGCCTTCTGGAAGCTGTGGAAAATCTGCCCGACCTGGCCGATCGAGAGCTGTTCCAGCGACCGAGGCACGTCCGAAGAGGGGCCGCAACCGATCGCAAGCGTGGCCGTCAGGATCGCCGCCAGGCCGGCGCGAAGCATCGAACCAGTCATCCTCGTCCTCCGAGATAGCGGGAGGGGCCGACGTGGGTCGGGCCCTCCCGGTTCTGATCGAGATGATTTCCGCGATGCGCTGTCACCAGGCCGGCTCAGTACGAGTCGGAGCTGATCACCTCGCCGCCACCCCGCGTGCCGAGGGCGAACCACGACGTCGGGCTCACCGTGTTCTTGATGAAGTGGACCGAGCCGTCGGCGAACCCGGCATTCACCCCACCCGGATGATAGCTCCGCGCCGCGCCGTGGCCGCCTGAGACGTACGAGTTATCGCAGTCGTTCTTCTGGTAGTTGGGCGGGACGGTATGCGAGTAGTACCCGGTGCAGGGAATGTCTCGATACCATTCCCCGCCCCGATAGGTCATCTCGAAGATATCGGAACTGTTCGACCAGTTGGCGCACGCCTGGGGATAGACCTGATTGCTCCAACCGCTGCCCGAGTACGCGTAGACCGTGTAGAGCGAATAGGGTATCCCCCCCTGGTACATCGCCGGGTACACCAGCGCCGCGTAGGGCGACATGGTTGTCTCGGAGAACATCGCCGTGTTCGAGGTCCCATCGGTCAGCGTTGCCATGGTCACCTTGCTCATGACGGCGTTGTAGGCAAGGTTGGGGCTCGCGTTGGTCCCCATCGGGGCCGTCTCGTTGAGCTTCGAGTTGAAGACGCCGAGGAAGACCGTGTTCATCTCCTCGTATTTATTAACGCCGCCGTAGAACATCGCGGCCGTCCCGCCGGTGCTGCACATGTAGGACGAGTAACCGGCCGTCGAGATTCCCGAGGTCACCTTGCTGGTATTGCCGTCGGATGGGCAACTGTACGTATTGATAACCTGGTCCTGGGCGGTGTAATTCGGCCCGGATGCCTGGTAGACGTTCAGGTTCCACTGGAGATTGAAGGAGTTAAAAGTATTCCCGTTCTCGATATACTGAAGGATCAGCACCTTGGGATTGGCCCGGCCGGAGGCCCCGACGCTGGGATAGATCGCTTGTGGGCCGACCCCCGGCGGCAGTTGGCCATTGGCCGACTCGAAGTTCAGCGCGGCCAGGGCCATCTGCTTGAGGTTGTTGGTACACTGGGCCCGACGGGCGGCCTCGCGGGCCGACTGAACCGCGGGCAAAAGCAGTGCGATCAATACGGCGATGATCGCGATCACCACCAGCAACTCGATCAGTGTGAAGCCACGGGGCATGCCCTTGGGGTGGCGCCGATGCGTCTTGGTCAACGGTCTCATCCTGGGATGTCCTTCTCAAAAAGAATGGAAAAGAGCAGACGCCACGGAATGTTCTCGTCCGCAAGTCACGTTCGAGAGGCGAGTAGACGGACGACGTGGAACCCATCCCGCCGCGAGAACCGGGCGGATTTCCGGAGCCACGGCCGTTCGGCTCCGATCACGATCAGGGTACGTCAACCTGGGTCACAGCATCGACCGGACAACCCGCCGATGGCGAGATCCCCCGGACCGCCCGGGAAGGATGGATTCTTGCTGTTCGTCACGGCACCCCGAGTGCGGGGTTCTCAAACGTCGAGGGCGATTCGAGAAGGCTCCGTGAGGTCGCGCGGACTTCTGAACCTGGAACGACTTCAATGGCAGGACACTCGCAAGGCGAGTGCGGAGAGGACAGTCACAAGCCTACTCGGCCAGAAAAGGCGAGAGCGTCGTGGAGAGTTAGACGGCTCAGTGTGAATCACAACGAATGGACTCGGCCATCCGTTCCAAGGCTCCACCAGAACTCAAATCTTCGGCGAGCGCACAATCCATATCACACTGCGGAATCACCAACCGTTCCTGGAGCACGCTTGAAGTCATTATGGGAACCGGCTGAAACTCTGTCAACATAAAATTTCCGGGAAGACCCCGTTCCTGAGATGTCATGCGATGTGGCAGATCCATAGTTTTTAGGATTGTTTTCGATAAACTTCTTCTCCATCCCGGGCGAAGAACCGAATGGACGCGCCGAGCGAGCGAACTTTTCGACCGTCGCTGGTCGCTGCACCGATGATCGGCGATGGGGAACTTCGCCCGGGATCACGGACCTGGTTTGACGCGTTCGAGGGGTCGACGATTCTGGTCGGGTCTCGGGCGCTGGGGCTTCCTGGGCGTGCGCCGTCCCACCTCGCCGGGGACGATCGGCTGGTTTTCCCAGTACCAGAGGCCGTCTTCCCGGTCGAGCAGGCGGGAGAAGCTGCCCGGGGCCGGGCTCGCCTCACGGGTGGGGAGCCAACGCGCCAGTTCGCGCCGGATCTCTGCGAGGGCCGGGTCGTGCGCCCGGTTGGTCCATTCGTTGGGATCGTC
>DAHZZC010000927.1 GCA_027435495.1 Planctomycetales bacterium | reverse complement strand
CGGATCACGGCGCTGGCGGTCTCGCCCGACGGGAAGCGACTGGCTGCTGGGGCCGAGGACGGCCTGATCACGATCTGGGACCCGACGACCGGCTTGCAGCGGGGTCGGAACTCGTTCGGGCATGCGGGGGCTGTGACGTCGCTGGCGTTCTCTCCCGGCGGCAAGTTGTTGGCCTCGGGCGGCATGGACGGCACGGTCCGGATCGGGGAAGCCACCTGGACATCGATTCCGGCGGTTCTCCGGGGACACGAGCGGGAAGTTTCCTCCGTGGCCTTCTCGCCCGACGGGACGACGTTGGCCTCGGCGGGGCACGACGGGACGATCCGGTTCTGGGACGTCGCCGGACGCCGGGAGAAGGCTGTGGTCCGGGGCCACACGTACCGGGTGAACAGGTCGAAGGAGGAGACCCACGTCATCGACGGCGAGACCGTCACCATGCGGGTCGCCATCCCCGGCGAGATGGAGGACCAGGGAGTGCAAATCTACGGCCTGGCGTACTCGCCCGACGGCAAGACGATCGCCACGGGGGACCGGGCGATGTACCAGGAGGGCGGGGTCTCGTTAAGAGATGCTGTGACCGGGAAGGAGAAGCGGGCTACCAAACCGTCTACCGGGGGTAGATATCCCCAGATCGAGGACGTCAACGCCCTGTCCTTCTCGCCGGACGGCAAGCTGCTGGCCGTGGCGGGATACAGCACGATCCGGGTGGTGGACGCCGGGACTGGCAAGGTCCTGGTGGCCCTGAAGACGGGCCACCACACCCCGATCCGGGATCTGAGGATCTCGCCCGACGGCAAGACACTGGTGTGTGCGGGCGAGGACATCCAGTGGTGGGACATGGCGACCATCTTGAAGTCACCGGCCGAGGATTGACGCAGCATGACGACAAGGCAGGAGCCCTGCCACCCGCAGCATCGCCATCGCCGCATCGCCGGGCCGCCGGGAAAACATGATTGCCAATCGCTCGTCGAGTCCGATAAGCTGGAATTCGATCCTGGCCCGGTCATCGAGCGTCGGTCGTGCTCGCGGGCCGGCCCGACGTCCCACCCCGCTGGGGGCTCATACCGACACCCTCGGCAATCTTCTCTTCCGGACGCCCTGATCGCCAGCCCCATCGGTCGGGATCGGGGGGCGGCTTGCCGTTCCGTGGCCCAGGGAATCGGAGATCGGCCTCGATGCGAAATTCCCAGGTTCAGCGCGGGCGTATCCTCCCGGTCGTCACCGGCCTCCTGGCCCTATTCGCCGCCACGGCGAACGCCAGGGCCGCCGACACCCCGAAGCTCGAATACAACCGCGACATCCGCCCGATCCTCGCCGAGAACTGCTTCACCTGTCACGGGCCCGATAGCGCCGCCCGCAAGGCCGACCTCCGGATCGATCGCCGCGAGGACGCCGTCGACATGGGTGCTGTCGTCCCGGGCGACCCGGCCTCCAGCGAGCTGATCGCCCGGATCGTCGCGAAGGATCCCAAGGAGGTCATGCCGCCGCCGAAGACCGGCAAGTCGCTCACCGAGGCGGAGAAACAGGCCCTCCGCCGATGGATCGCCGAGGGCGCCGCGTATCAGCCGCACTGGTCGCTGATCCCGCCGAGTCGCCCAGCCCTCCCGCCGGTGAAGGACGCGGGATGGGCCCGCAACCCAATCGATCGTTTCGTCCTTGCCGCCCTTGAGGCCAGGGGGCTTCGGCCCGCGCCCGAGGCCGACCGACGGACCCTCGCCCGTCGCCTCTGTCTTGACCTCACCGGATTGCCGCCTTCGCCCGAGCTTGTTGAGAGGTTTGTGAACGATCCTTCGCCCCGTGCTTACGAGGATCTCGTGAGCCGTCTGCTCGAATCGCCCCGGTGGGGCGAGCATCGGGCCCGGTACTGGCTCGACGCCGCCCGATACGCCGACACCAACGGCTACCACTTCGATAATTATCGAGAGGCGTGGTCCTATCGCGACTGGGTCATCTCCGCCTTCAATCGAAACCTGCCCTACGACCGCTTTACTGTTGAGCAACTGGCCGGCGACCTGCTCCCGAACCATACCCTCGACCAGGAGGTCGCCTCGGGCTTCAACCGGTGCAACGCGACCACCAACGAGGGCGGTGTTATCCCCGAGGAATACAAGGTTCTGTATGCTCGCGACCGGACCGAGACCGTCTCCACGGTCTGGATGGGCCTGACCGCCGGCTGCGCTGTCTGCCATAGTCACAAGTACGACCCGCTCACTCAGCGCGAGTTCTACGAGCTCTCGGCGTTCTTCAACAACACGACCCAGCCGACGATGGACGGTAATGTCAAGGACACGCCGCCGACCATCTTCGTTCCAACGGCGGCCGACCGCCCACGCTGGGAGAAGGTCTCTGCCGAGGCGAAGGAGACTCGCGCCCGGCTCGACGCCCGGAAGTCCGCCGCTCGCCTGGAATTTGACCGATGGTTGAAGACCGCGAAACCCGAGGATCTGGCGGCGCTGGCGCCCTCGGCCGGTCTCCGGCTGGCGACCGACACGATCGGGCCGGGCGCCCGGCCGATCGAGCACTTCGAATCGGCCGACGCTGGCGACTTCGAGAAGGACCACGCTTTCTCCCACGGCGCCTGGATCAAGCTGCCGGGAAAAGGAATTAACGGGGCCCTGATCGCCCGGATGACCAATGTCGGCGGCTATCGCGGCTGGGACCTCTGGCTGGAAGGGAACCGCCTCGCCACCCATATCCTCAACAAGTGGCCCGATAACGCCATCAAGGTGGTCACCCGCGCCGAGGTCGCGCCGGGAGCCTGGACTCACGTCCTGGCGACGTACGACGGGTCGGGGAAGGCGTCAGGGGTTCGGCTCTACATCGATGGCCGTCCACAGCCGACGGAGACCCACGTCGACGCGCTTCGCGAGACGATCCGAACGAACGTCCCGTTCCGGGTCGGCCGCCGCGAGAACGGCGAGGGCGCGCCGGGTGCCGAGGTGATGGGCGTTCGGATCTACGACCGGGCGCTCGCGGCGGCCGAGGTCGCCGGGCTCGCGGGTGCTGACCGGATGCTCGCCGTGGCGCGAACACAGGCCGGAAGGCGGACCGCTGACGACCTCAATGCCGCGTTCTCCTGGTGGCTCGACTCGGTCGATCCGGTCGGCAAGGATCTGCGGATCCGGCTTGCCGCGATCGAGACCGAGCCGTCCGCGATTCGG
>DAHZZC010000926.1 GCA_027435495.1 Planctomycetales bacterium | reverse complement strand
AGGCGGAACTGGAACGTCTTCTCCAGCGCAACCCGGACGAGGCCGGTCCAAACAACGACCTGGGCTATCTATACGCCGAGCAAGGGAAAAACCTCGAGAAGGCCGAGGCGATGATCCAGAAGGCCCTCCAGGAGGACCCTGAGAACGCCGCCTACCTGGATAGCCTCGGCTGGGTGCTCTACAAGCGGGGCAAGCTGAAGGAAGCACTCGAGGCCATGAAGAAGGCCGTCGAGCGGATGACCGTCGAGCGGTCCGAGCCCGACGTCGTCATGTTCGAGCACCTGGGCGACATCTACTTCCAACTCCAGGACGCCTCGCACGCCGAGGAGTCGTGGAAGAAGGCGCTGGAGGTGGCCGGGAAATCGATCCCGCCCGCCCGTCGGGCCCCCGAGATCCGCAAGAAGCTCGACGACCTGCGGAAACTCGGCCCTCGGCCCCGCGCCTCGGCCCATCCATCCCCCTGACCCCTCGGCCGATCCGAGGGCCCGACGACCCTCAACACGGACCTGACCTGCAGAACGAGCAAGGGAGCCGCAGAGAGAGATGGCAGGACATTCGCACTCGGCCAACATCGCGCATCGCAAGGGACTGGTCGACGCCAAGCGCGGGAAGCTCTTCACCAAACTCTGCCGGGCGATCTACGTCGCAGCGCGCACCGGCGGCGGCGACCCCGCGGCCAACATGAGGCTCCGCTACGCGATCGACAAGGCCCGGTCGTTCAGCGTCCCCAAGGACAACATCGAGCGCTCCGTCAAGCGAGCCACCGGCGAACTCGGCGCTGAGAATTTCGAGGAGGTTGTCTACGAGGGCTACGGGCCCGGCGGCGTTGCCGTACTTTGCGAGGCTCTCACTGACAACCGCAATCGAACTGCCGGCGAGCTCCGCCGCCTCTTCGAGGCCGCCGGCGGCAACCTCGGCGCCAGCGGGTGCGTCAGCTATCTCTTCAACTTCAAGGGCCTCTTTATCGTCGATCCGAAGCACGTCGACGAAGACCGCCTGATGGAGGTTGCCATTGAGGCCGGTGCCGACAACGTCGAACTGGTCGAGGGCAATTTCGAGGTCACCTGCGACCCCAAAATCTTCGAGGCCGTCCGCAAGGCCCTTGAGGACGCCAAGATCCCCACCGAAACCGCGGAAACCAGCTACATCCCCACCACCTCCGTCGACCTCGACCTCGAGAACGCGAAGAAAATGATCAAGCTTCGCGACCAGCTTGACGAGAACGACGACGTCCAGAATGTCTACGCCAACGACAACATCCCCGAAGAGGCGATGGCCTGATTCTTTTTTTTCGTCCTTGAGTCCTGGAGACCCTGCGCCTCTCTCGCGAACGCGGCTCCAATAAGGACGAGCTGACCGAAACGAACGGTAACCGCCAGGGCGGAGTAGCGGCTCGGCCTAGGGACTCAAGGGACAGGGACTCCAGGACTCAAGGACCCATAGAGATGACATTCGTCAAGTCGGAGCGGCTGCGCCGGCTGCCTCCCTACCTGTTCGCCGAGATCGACCGGAAGAAGAAGGCCGCGATTGCTGCCGGACGCGACGTGATCAACCTGGGCGTCGGCGATCCCGACCGCCCGACGCCGGAGCCGATCATCCGGAGCCTGCAGCATCATGTGGAGAATCCCGCGTTCCACCAGTATGCTCTCGATCAGGGGGCGCCGGAATTAAGGCGGTCGATCGCGGCGTTCTGCAAGGCTCGCTACGGGCTCGATCTCGACCCCGAGAGCGAGATTCTTCCGCTGATCGGCTCAAAGGAGGGGATCGCGCACCTCCCGCTGGCCGTCCTGAATCCTGGCGACATCAGCCTGGTGCCCGACCCCTGCTATCCGGTCTACCGGTCCAGTAGCATGTTCGCCGGCGCCGATGTCTACAGCATGCCGCTGGAGCCTCACCTGGACTTTCGCCCCGACCTCGACGCGATCCCGGGAGACGTCTACGCCCGCGCTCGTCTGATGTTTCTCAATTACCCGAACAACCCAACTGGTGCCACGGTCGACCAACCGTTTTTCGAGCGGATCGTCGAACTGGCGCAGGCGCACGACCTGGTGATCGCCCAGGACGCGGCCTATAACGAAATGTATTTCGACGACCCACCACCGAGCCTGCTTCAGGTCGAGGGGGCGAAAAATCTGGCGATCGAGTTCCACAGCCTCTCCAAGACATTCAACATGACCGGCTGGCGGGTCGGGTTCGCGATTGGCGGAGCGCCCCTGATCGCCGCGCTCGGTCAGCTCAAGGCCAACGTGGATTCGGGCATCTTCACCGCGATCCAGTTTGCCGCCAGGACCGCGCTGGACCAGTACCAGGAACTGACTCCGCCGATTCGGGCACTCTACCGGGAACGTCGCAACGCCTTCGTCTCAGCGCTCGGGAAGATCGGCTGGCAGGTCGCCCCGGCTGGGGCGACGTTTTACGTCTGGATTCCCTGCCCTTCGGGCTACAGCTCGACCGATCTTTGCACTCGCCTGCTTGAGGAGGCCGACGTGGTGACGACGCCGGGTATCGGCTTCGGCAAGTCGGCTGAGGGCTACATCCGGGCCGCCCTCACCGTCGAGACACCGAGGCTGCTAGAGGCCGTTGATCGGATCGGAAAACTGAAACTCTGACCGAGGGACGAAAGGGATGGCCTCGACGGCCCTGATCGGGCTGGGGAGCAATCTGGGAAACCGCCGGGCCTGGCTCGAAGGAGCGATCACCGCCCTGGATGCCAGTCCCGGAGTCCACGTCGTCCGGGTGAGCTCGTTCCGGGAGACCGAACCCGTAGGCGGCCCCGCCGGTCAGGGTCCCTACCTCAACGCGGCCGTGGCCGTCGAGACAACTCTGGACCCAGCGGGACTCCACAGGACATTACAGACGATCGAAAAGGGTGCCGGCCGTACGCGATCCGTCCGATGGGGCGAGCGCACCCTCGACCTCGACCTGCTCCTCTTCGACGACCGGATCATCGAGACTGAAGAGCTGACTGTGCCTCATCCAAGAATGAACGAACGAATATTTGTTATGGAGCCGCTCGCGGAGATCGCTCCCGAGGCGATCGAGCCGAGGACGGGCCGATCGGTCTCGGAAATCCTGAGCCAACTGGTCGGAGACAGACGGACCGGATAATGGGTCCCTTGTCCATTGGGCATCGGGCCTTTATCATTCGTTCGCAGTCCCGCGCAGGCGGGGAAGGCCCCAGACCAGATTCCTATCTCATGGCAGGACGTCCCGGCGATGGCCTCGAAGAAAGCAGCCGCAAAGGCGAAGGCCGAGGATTCGGGGATCCTGGTTGTCGCTCGCAACCGCCGGGCACGCCACGACTTCGACCTCCTGGAACGGGTCGAGGCTGGGCTGGTGCTGACGGGCACCGAGGTCAAAAGCCTGCGCAACGGAAAGGCGAACCTGGAAGACGCCTACGCTGAGGTCGACAAGGGAGAAATCTGGCTGCTCGGCTGCGATATTCCCGAGTATGTCCAGGCGAATCGGATGAACCACGTCCCGAAGCGGCCGAGGAAGCTGCTGCTCCACCGCCGAGAGATCGGCAAGCTGGAGTCTCGAACGAACGAGAAGGGGATCACGATCGTCCCGGTCTCCCTCTACTTTAAAAAGGGGATCGCCAAGGTCGAGATCTGCCTGGCTCGCGGTCGCAAGACCTACGACAAGCGCGAGGCGATCAAGAAGCAAGAGGCGAAGCGCGACATGGACCGGGCGCTCCGCCGGCGTTGAGGATTGTTGGCCCTCATCGACGGACCGACTTGACCGGATGGACCAGGAGCGAATAATGTCAATGGGGCGGGGGATGTCAGTCCACCGTTCCCGGGCCTCGAAGGGGGCGAACCAGGATCGACCGGATGACCGAGGTGACAGGTGGCGTGCCGAGGTTGGTCAGCAGGCCTCGTAAAAAGCCGACCGAAACCATAACTGCCAACAACACTGTTGGTCTCCGTCTCGCTGCCTGAACAGCAGCAACGGCCTCGCGACGTGCCTTCTCCCGAGAGGTACGGCCGGGGACGCCAATTCGGGATCGATCGAGCCTAACCTCCGACTGCTGCTCGATCTAAACTCATAGTTGGATAAGCCGAAAGGGACCCTGCCGACCGGGGCCCCGAGGCCGACAATCAAAAGATCGGCTACGCACGTAGAGGCCGTCATCAGAGCTTCTCGGGACGCGGGTGCAATTCCCGCCGCCTCCACTTCGCCGCAAACTGTTAACTGGTGACAGTTTGTGACAACAGACGACGCAAGCCCCGGCCCCGCCGGGGCTTTGCTCGTTTAAACGCGGATTTCCGCGGGCCGGAAAATAATTAAGTTTTTCGGGGGCTCGACCGCGGGATTCCCCGGGAAAAGCCGCCTTCCCGACTCCCGATCGTTAATTATTTTCTGGCCCCCACGGCCCGGACCCC
>DAHZZC010000925.1 GCA_027435495.1 Planctomycetales bacterium | reverse complement strand
GGACCTCCTGAATCTTGCCGAAATAGCCGAGCTTCTTCGGCAGAAGGACCTCGTAGATGCGGGCCGGTTTTGGGCCTTCGAGATGATAGTCGGCCATGCGGTCCGTCCCGGGTTGAGGGCAGGGGGGGGTCGGGAGTGGTTTTCTCCCATCCTCGACGGATAGCACAGAGACCGGCCGTGCCGCAAGCTGATCCGCCGAGGGGGCAGGAAGCGAAAAATCCCGGAGCTCGACGAATTAGGCTCCGGGATCGTGCCAATGGATCCTGCCAATGCTGTCCAGGTCAGTCGCTGCTAGCGACGCGGCGACGCCCGCCCGCGGGCGCGGCCCACGGCTTTCGCGGGAGCTTTTCGTCCATCGCCGCGGCTCTGTAAATGAAGGTCGCCAGGATGACAGATGCCTGCTTCATGTCGTTAGCCTGAATGCGGTCGAAGACGTCCTGATTGGAGTGGTGGGTTCGAGTTTCGTATTCGATCTCGTCCTGGATGAACTGGAATCCGGGAAGGCCGATGGCGTCGAACGAGAGGTGATCGGTCCCCCCCGTGTTGCTTAGGCTGAGCGTGGCCGCGCCCATCTCGCGGAACGGCTGGAGCCATCGGCGGAAGGTCGGGGCAACGGCCTCGTTCCCCTGCAAGTAGACGCCCCGGATCTTGCCGGTGCCGTTGTCCAGGTTGAAATACGCCTGGAATTTCTCGTACTCGGGCGTTTTCTCCCGGCTGGGCTCGTCGGCGGTACTGGCGCCGCCCATGCCCGGCGGGGCAAGGCCGAAGTGCTTCGTCACGAAGGCCCGAGAGCCGAGCAGTCCCTGCTCCTCGCCGGTCCAGAGGCCGATCCGGATCGTGCGCCGGGGCTTGAGGCCGGTCGCCTGGAGGATACGGAGGGCCTCCATCGCGACCGAGACGCCGGCCGCGTTGTCGGTGGCACCGGTCCCGCCGTGCCAGGAATCCATGTGGCCGCCGAGCATGACGACCTCGTCCTTGAGCTTCGGATCGGTCCCGGGGATCTCGGCGACCGTGTTGTAGGCCATCGGGTCATCGTCGTGGAACTGCACGGCGAGGTCGACGACCATCTTCGGGCGCTCGCCCTGCTCGATCATCCGGACGAGGCGGTTGTAGTGCTCGTTGGCCATCACCATCTGCGGGGGGGTCTTCGGGGCGTCCTTGTCGTAGACCTGGGCCCGACGCTGGGCGGGCTGGCCCTGGCCGCCGAAGTTCGGCATGAGGCCCGGGATGCTGGCCGACTGGACGAAGAGGGTCCCGCCGTCGCCTCGGAAGCTGGGATCGACGAGCATCCCGACCCCCTCATCGGCGAGGAAGTTCAGCTTCTTCACGGCGAGTTCGATCTGGGACTGACGCTCTCGGCGCTCGTCGGTCCTCTGGAAGCGCCGACCGCCCCGTCCGCCCCGGGCGGCGGGCTCGGGGGCATCGGCCAGCTCGAGCAGGTCCGAGTCGGTCCGGCGGGTGCCCAGCGGCTCGAAGTGCGCGGCGACCTCGCGCGGCGGGGCCGTCAGGACGATCGCGCCCCTCAGATGCCCCTTGAACCGGGCGAAATCGGCCTCGGTCTTCGCGTCGAAGTAGACGACCTCGCCGGTGAGGACGCCGTCGGTCCCGGGCGACCAGGCCTTCGGGTAGGCGATGATCGGGATGCACTGCGGCTCGATCACCTGCGCCGAGAACCGCTTGAGGCTCCAGCCCCGGCCGAACGGACCCCAGGCCTCGAGGCGGGCGTTCGCCAGCCCCCAGGCCGAGAGGCGGTCGCGGGTCCATTCGTTGGCCCGCTTGAGGTTGGGCGATCCGGTGAGCCTCGGGCCAATGACGTCGGTGAGGTAGCTGAGCGTTCTCATCACCTGCGAGCGTTTTAGACCCTCCTCCTTGATCTTCTCGACGATCGGATCGGCCGGGGCAGCCGGGCGGTCCTTGCTGGCTGCGGCCTCGGGAACGCGGCGCGGCTGCGTGCCGGCGGCCTGCTGGGCCCGGAGGGCGATCGCCGGCACCAGGCCAGCGATGAGCAAGACGAGGGCGAATCGAACGGGACGTCTCATGGTGTCGATCTCCGTGGGGTTTGCAGACGGGGCAAGGCGAAAGCAAGGTGCGACGCGGCGCCGGACGTCGCCGTTGGATCGCACCCCGAGGTGGGAGAGTGGCTCGGGCTGAAATCGATATTTTAGGATGTTGCCACGCGCGTTTCATCAGGCTGGGGCCGCGATCGGCAAGATTCCAAACAGCCTCGGGTACCGGTCCGGACACCGCCCGCAATGGGGCGTGCCGTCCGGGCCGGCTCTCCCTCGAACGAGCGTCGAAACGACCGCGACCGGCCCGGCCGCGATTGCCGGAAAAACCGGCGCGGGACTTGACTTGGCTCGTCGCATCGTCGATGAAATCAGTTCCAGCGCGAGGCGAAACAAGTGGTTCGATCCAGGGGTCTTGGTGATGCATAGGATGAGGGCGAGTCTGGTCCTGGCTTCGGCGGCGGTCGTGGGGCTCTCGCTATGGGCGGGGGCGTATGTCGATCAGACGGGGAGCCGAATGGCGGTCTCGGCCGATCGACTGCTGAAGTCGCTCGACGCCGATCAGTCGGACAAGATCCGATACGCGTTCGAGTCGGAGGAGCGTCTCAACTGGCACTTCATCCCGCGCGAGCGGAAGGGGTTGCCTATCAAGGAACTGAAGGGCGAGCAGCAGGCGCTGGCCTTTGGGCTGATCGAGTCGGGCGTGGCAAGCTCGGGCTTCCTCAAGGCGACCACGATTATGAGCCTGGAGGCCGTTCTCCGCGAGATGGAGCAGGGCCGGGGCCCGCTCCGCGACCCAGAGCGATATTTCCTCACGATCTTCGGCACGCCGAGCGACCGAGGCCGATGGGGATGGCGGGTCGAGGGGCACCACCTCTCGCTGAACTTCGTTCTCGACGACGGCAAGATCCTGGCGGCGACGCCCGCGTTCTTCGGCTCGAACCCGGCGGAGGTTCGTCAAGGTCCGCGCCAGGGGCTCCGGACGCTCGTCGAGCGAGAGGATCGTGCGATCCGTCTACTTCAGGCTCTCGACGCCGACCAGCGCAAGACGGCCACCTTCGCCGAGAAGGCGCCCGCTGATGTCCGGGCCGCCCACACCCCCCAGCCTCCGACCGAGGCGCCCGTCGGGATCGCATACTCCCAACTGAATCGCGATCAGCAGGCGATGCTCCGGGCGCTCGTCGAGACCTATGCCCTCGACATGCCCGAGGAGGTCTCGCGCGCCTGGCTGGGGGAGGTCAAGAAGGCCGGCTTCGACGCGATCCATTTTGGATGGGCCGGAACCCCCGATCGGAGCGGCGGCCACGCCTACCGCGTCCAGGGCCCCACGTTCGTCATCGAGTTCAACAACACCCAGAACGAGGCGAATCATATTCACTCGATCTGGCGGAACATGCTCGGCGACTTCGGCATCCCAGTGGCCTCGCGTTGATCTTCGATCGAGAGAGAAACCCATGCGAGACCGGAACCGTCGAGAATTCCTGGTGTCCTCGGCGATGGCCGCCGCCTCCGCACAGGAGGCGGCCAGGCCAAAGAGCGGGCCGATCGGGGCCAATGATCGGATCGCACTCGGCTTCATCGGCACCGGAGGGCAAGGCCGGGGGCTGATCGAGACGTTCCGGAAGTTCCCCGAGGTCCAGGTCGCCGCGGTCTGCGACGTCTACGAGCCCCACGCCGGCAAGGGCCGGGCGATCTCCGGCGGCTCGCCGGACCTCTACGCCGACTTCCGCCGCGTCCTCGACCGCAAGGACATCGACGCCGTCGTGATCGCGACGCCCGACCACTGGCACGCGATCATGGCGATCCTCGCCTGCCAGGCGGGGAAGGATATCTACTGCGAGAAGCCGCTCGGCCACCGGATCCAGGAGACCCGCGCGATGGTGACGGCCGCTGAGAAGGCCGGCCGCGTCACCCAGATGGGGAACCTGATCCACGCAACCGAGAACTACCACCGGGTGGTCGAGATCGTCCGATCCGGGGTACTCGGCAAGATCAGCAAGACACGGGTCTGGATGGCCGCCGATCGCCGCGGGCTCGGCCGCCCCGCCGACGGCACGCCGCCCACCGGCTGCGATTATGACCTCTGGCTCGGACCGGCGCCGAAGCGGCCGTTCAATCCGAACCGCTTCACCTTCAACTGGAGATACTTCTGGGACTACGGCGGCGGCATCCTGATGGATTTCTGCTGCCACATCGTCGACCTCGTCCACTGGGCGATGGAAGTCGACGCGCCCCACAAGATCGCCGCCGTCGGCGGTCGATACGCCCTCGACGACAACGCCGAGGTCCCTGACACGCTCGAAGTTGCCTACGAGTATCGCAAGGGTGACGAGACCTTCCTTATGGCCTGGAGCCAGACCGACGCCAGTTCGCACGGGATCGAGGACCAGGGGCTCGGCATCATGTTTCAGGGGACGGAGGCCACGCTCGTTGCCAGTTACGGGCACTACCGGATCCTCCCCGAGACAGGGAAGCGGATCGAGGAGCCGCCCCGAACCCTCCCCCGATCCGTCGGTCATCATCGTGAATGGCTCGACGCGATGAAGAGCCGGGCCCGGTGCTCGTGCCACTTTGGCTACGGGCATCGCCTCACGAGCGTCGGTCAGCTCGGCAACATCGCGCTCCGGACCGGCGAGACGCTACGGTGGGACCCGATCGCCGAGCGGATTACCAACCACGAATCGGCCAACGACGACTTGACGAAGGAATATCGCGCACCCTGGACGCTACCAGCCGTTTAAGGAACGCGCCCCTCCCAACCACTGGAGTCCCCCACCATGCGACCCCGTCTCCTCATGGCCTGCCTTGCGACCGTCTTCCTCCTTCCGAACACGACCGCCCGCGCGGGCGATCCGAAATGGAAGCAGCACACGATCAACGGCAAGAGCGAGTTTGAAGCGGCTGGCGTCTTCGATGTGGACGGAGACGGCCACCTGGACATCGTCTCGGGCGAGACGTGGTATCGGGGCCCGTCGTGGGAGTCGCACCACATCCGCGAGGTCAAGCGCCAGGGGACTTACTTTAACGACTTCGCTGTTTTCCCGCTCGACGTTAACGGCGACGGGCACGAGGACTTCCTCACCTGCTCGTACTTCGGACAGGACGTCGGCTGGGTCGAGCACCCCGTGAAGCTGGACGTGTCCTGGACTTATCATCAGATCGACCGCCCGGGCCCGAGCGAGGCGGCTTGGGCCGTGGACCTCTCAGGCGACGGCGTGCCCGACTTACTGCCGAACACCGTCAATACGGTCGTCTGGTACGAGATCGTCCGGAAGGCGGGCGGCAAGGGCTACGAACTGAAGAAACACGATTTCGGCAAGGCCGCCGCGGGGCATGGCGTCGGCTCCGGCGACGTCAACGGCGACGGCCGGATCGACCTGCTCACGCCGAAGGGATGGTTCGAGGCGCCCGCGGAGCCGTCGAGCGAGACCTGGGCCTGGCATCCCGAGTGGAACCTGGGCGCGACCGGTATCCAGATCCTTACGAAGGACGTCAATGGCGATGGCCTGGTCGATCTTGTTTACGGAATGGGCCACGATTACGGCTTATTCTGGGTCGAGCAGGCGAAGGGGACCGACGGCCAGCGCACCTGGCATCGGCACCCAATCGACAAGACGATCGCCTCGGTCCACGCCTTGATGTGGGCCGACCTCGATGGCGACGGCAAGGACGAGTTGATTACGGGAAAGCGGGTCTACGCCCACGAGATCGAACCGGGGGCGACTGATGGATCTGTGATCGCCCGGTATCTCTTCGACCGAGCGAGGAAGGAGTGGACCCGTCACGTGATCTTCCAGGGGGAGCCGGCGAAGAATGCTCCGGCCGAGCGGGAGAAGCGTCTGGCGCTGAGGGATTTCCCCACCGGAACGGCCGGGACCGGGCTGCAACTCACCGCGATCGACATTGACAAGGATGGCGACCTCGACCTGGTTTGCCCGGGTAAGAGCGGGCTTTATCTCTTCGAGAACCTCCGAATCGCCAGGTAGCCGGCTATCGGTTGTCCTGCAGTCGTGTTTCCGGGGCGACATCGTGCGAACGGCCGCCCCAGGACACGGGCCATGGCAGCAGTGGGAGAGCGAGCGAAGCATCAGAAGACGGGTGCTGACGCGTCTCGCCACGTTTCCCCTGCCGTCCGCCTCAGAATCCCATCTCGTCGAGGCGGCGCTCGAGCATCGCCTCGATCATCTGAGCGGTCCGTCGGTAGGTCTCGTGATCGAGTCCGACTGGGTCGGCGACGTCACCTCCGTCGGGGTCCAGCAGGTAGGCGCGGGGCTCGACCTCGGGGATAGCGTCGAGCAGGGCATCGAGGTGGTCGGCGGTCATCGCAAAGATGCAATCGGCCTGGCGGACCAGGCCTGCCCCGATCCGACGGCTCCGGTGGTTCTCCAGCGATCCGCCGATCGCCCGGACGACGTCGATCGCGTGGGCCGCGGCCGGGGCGCCGTTGCTGGCAGCCACCCCGGCCGACCGGATCACGACACCCTTGCCCTCCAGTTCATCGAACTGGCAGCCAAGCCGACGCGCCAGCAGGGCCTTGCAAATCGCCTCAGCCATCGGGCTCCGGCAGGTATTGCCGGTACAGACGAAAAGAACGATCAGGCTGGCACTCTGGATCAACATCGAGGCATCGATCACACCCGGGCGCTCGATCGACCAGGCTCTATCCTGGACTCTCACCACCGTGGCGAACTGTCGATACTGCGTCGGGCCAGCGTCGACCACCATGTCCACGCCTTCGAGCGAGCGGAGCGGTTCGGCGGTGATTGCGGGATTCTCAGTCGACGATGCCTGGGCAATCACCATTGGTGCGGGGAGCAGTCGGAGAACCTCGCGGACGATCGGGTGCGAGGGCGTTCGCAGGGCCATGTCGTCGGACGGCGAAATCAACGGCCGGACCTCGGCAGGCAGGCGACGTGAGAGCCCCTCGGTCATTGCGCCGGGGAAGAGGAGAGTCAGCGGGCCCGGCCAGAGACGCCAGGCCAGCCGTCGGGCGACCAGCGAGATTCCAGGCACCCAGTCCGTGACCTCTTCGGGGCCCTTCAACAGCAAGGTCAGCGGGCGCCAGGACTCGGACGTTCGAAGCGCCCGGACGCGAGCGACGCTCCTCGGGCTGAGCGCGCAAGCGGCCAGACCATAGACGGTCTCGGTCGCCAGGCCGACGACGCCCCCCTGCGCCAGACAGGCGACGGTCCGATGGATCACGTCGCGGAGGTCGTCCGCCTGCGAGACGTCGATCCAATGGGGCAAAGCCGGCTGCTCACTCATCGTTGCCGTCGTGCCTCGATCGATTCGGCCCCGACCCAACCTGGTCCTGATTGTCGGGGTGCGAGACGATCGTACCGGAATGGATCGGCCGGCTCAACCCTCGGGACAATTAGAGGAACGGAACGGCGGTTCGGTTTTTTTTAGAAGAGGAGGGTCAGCCCTTTGATCTCGCGGATTTCGGCGTAGATCGCTCGTACCTGCTCGGCTGTCTGAACAGTGATGTCGAGCGTCAGCGCGATGTGCCTTCCTCCCGGCGTGCTTCGGACCGAGTAATCCAGGTCGGACTGCCCCGCAACGTGCGAATAAACGGCCTCGACCACTCGCGACTCGAATGCGTCCTCGGCCCGGCCGATCGCCTTGATCCGGTAGACGCCGGGGAAAGCATGGATCGATTCGAGCAAGTCGACTGAAGGACGATGATCCATGGACCCCTCCAGGGCACCCAGGAAGACGGGCCTGACAACAGCATCATACGAACCGACCGGCCGTTCGCCAATCCTCTGCGCCGAGGGGCGAGACCCCGGGAATGGTGATTTCCGGGCACGCCCCTGAACGCCAGGGGCGTCAGGAACGTAGAATCGGCGACGGCCTCGCTATGTGACTGACTTTGCCCTGTAGCCTCGGCCTGGTTCGGCATGAGCTTCGCTTCTCCCGTATGAGTGCCGATGTTTTCGGACAGAGAGCTGATTCACATTGAGGTTCCTGACTGCGGCGACGACAACAAAGAGCGATCATCGGAGGCGGCCATGGCTACCGTGAGGGAGAGCGTCGGGATCATTCTGGCGATCACCGCGGGGCTCTGGCTGCCGGTCGTTCCGGCTCTTGCCCATGGTGGGGGGCATGGTGGGGGGCATGGTGGCGGCGGCCACATGGGCGGCGGCCATATGGGCGGCGGCCACATGGGCGGCGGCCACATGGGCGGCGGCCACATGGGCGGCGGCCACATGGGCGGCATGCCCGCGATGAGGGGCGGATATGGCGGCGGCTTCCGCAGCCCGTCGACTCCTGCGATTCCACGCGGGATGAACATGCCACAAGGATATTCCCAGCCGGGGGGAATGCGAGGTTATGCCGGAGGGATGCGACCAGGCGGCCTGGCCGGAGGCGTTGGCGGACGCGCCCCAATGGCCGGGATGCCGCATCCGGGAGTTGGGGGAGCAGCGATGGGCGTCAGGCCCGGGGCGGTGGGCGGTATTGCGCACCATCCGTACGGCGTCGGTGTCCGACCGGGGACGATGGGAGGCGCCGGGCACAATCCCTATGGGATTGGCGGACGCGCCCCGATTGGATCAACGGGCCATCTCGCTACGCACAATCCTTACAGCATGGGTGCCGGTCATCCCGGTCCGGGGCTGGCGGGAGCTCGTGCCCCGATTGGCCCGGCTGGCGGGATGGCCGCTCACCATCCCGGCGGTATGGCCACGAATCACGTGGCTGGGATCGGCGGACGTGGGCCGATCGCTGGCGGTCGGGTCAGTAACGGACTTGTCCCGACCTCCTTTCATCGACCCGGGCTCGCCGGCAACGGAGCTGCCAGCTTCAACCGGACCGGCAACACCGTGCTCAACTTCGGCGGCAATCGCCGGTTCGGGGTTGGAAATTACGGGATCGGCGGAGCATATGGCGCGATGCACCAGGGGTGGCTCCATGGTCGATGGAACCCCGGACAAGGTGGATACGGACACGGCTGGGGCTACGGTCCCTATGGAAATCGGGGCTTCGGCTACGGGCGATACGGATACGGCGGTTATGGCAGGTATGGCCGATTCGGCTACGGCCGATATGGATACGGGGGCTATGGCCTGGGTTACGGCGGGTTCTTCCCCGGTTTCGGCTTCGGGCTCGGGGCTGGCCTCGGCTTCGGGCTGGGTTATGGCCTGCTGGGCTACGGCGGCTATGGCCTGGGCTTCGGCCTCGGCGGATATGGGCTTGGCGGATATGGGCTCGGCGGATATGGCCTGGGCTTCGGCTATCCCTACTACGGCGGCTATGGCCTGGGCTTCGGCGGGCTCGGCCTGGGGCTCGGCTTCGGCGGCCTTGGATTCGGCGGTCTGGGCTCTGGGCTCGGCAGCTTTGGCCTTGGCTACGGCGGATATGGTGGATACGGCTACGGTGGGTATGGCTACGGATACCCCTCCTACGGCGGCTACGGCCTGAGCTCCTGGATGTACGGGCCCTCGATCTATGACTGGGGATACGCGAGCTACTCCAACCCCTACGGCTACGCCCTGAACGGGTCCAACGGCGGGACGACCGTCAGCGTCGAGCAATCTCCGTACGACTACAACCAGCCAATCAACACCCTCGCCGCGGCACCCGATCCCGGCGAGACCAGCCCCGCGCTCAGCTCGTTCGACTCGGCCCGCGCGGCCTTCAAGGCGGGCGATTACAACCAGGCGCTGAACCTGACCGATCAGGCCATCCGCCAGATGCCCAGCGACGCGGCCCTCCACGAGTTCCGGGCCCTCGACCTCTTCGCCTTGCAACGATACGACGAGGCGGCGGCGACCCTCTACGCCGTCCTCACCGCTGGCCCCGGCTGGGACTGGGCAACCCTGGCCGGGCTCTATCCCAACGTCTCGATCTATACCCAGCAGCTCCGGGCGCTGGAGTCGTATTGCACCCAGAACCCGACGTCGGCCGCGGCCCGGTTCGTCCTGGCCTACCACTACCTGACGACCGGCCACACCCTCGCCGCCTTCGACCAGTTGAAAGAAGTCGGGGCGCTCCAGCCGAAGGACACGCTCTCGTCCCAGCTCGCCCGCCGGATCGAGCCCCCGGCGGCGACCGGCCCGTCCACGTCCGGCCCTCCCGCGCTCGAGCCGCCGATCTCGGCCCCGGCCGCCGCGCCGTCCGGCCGCGAGGGACGGCTCGAAGGGCCCTGGACCGCCCGGCCCGACCAGGGCACGACGATCTCGGTGACGATCCCCGACCCGGGCCATTTCACCTGGACCGTCACCCAGCAGGACCAGCCCCGGCAGCTCCAGGGCCGGCTGACCTTCGGGAACGGCATTTTGACCTTCGCCCAGGACCAGGGACCGGCGATGGTCGGCAACGTGACCTGGACCGACGAGAACCACTTCACGTTCAAGGTCACCGGCGCCGCCGCGGACGACCTCGGGCTGACGTTCACCCGGCAGCCCTGAGCTACTCCGACGTCAACTCGACGACCAGCCGCGCGAGCCTCGGAGACGAGGCCACGCGGCGGCCGTTGACATAGACGTCGAGCCCCTTCCGGCCGTCGGCGTGGCGATCGGGCGAGCCGGGCTTCGGCGCGTCCCAGACGATCGCGACGTTGCGCCCGCGATACCGGACGCCATCCAGGATGAACCAGTCGAGCGCCCCCTCGGGAAGCAAGGGATCGATCTCGAGCCGGTCGTCGTCGCGAGGGACGAGCCCGATCAGGTCGGG
>DAHZZC010000924.1 GCA_027435495.1 Planctomycetales bacterium | reverse complement strand
CCGCGGAAGTTTGTCTTTCCTCAGGAATTCTAGAACGCATTCGCGGGGGCGGCGTGGAAGCATGCGATCTTCCGGACGGTGAACATGGTAACCGTGGGAAGTTTGTTGAACCGGTCTAACTGGCGAGATCGACTGGTCCAGCATTCCGACGCTGGAAGACAAAAAAACCCCCTGTTTCCAGGGGGTTAGACGGCTCTGGCCGGTCTGAGCCGGCTTCTGTCGCAAGTGCCCCCCGTAGGACTCGAACCTACAACCCGCTGATTAAGAGTCAGCTGCTCTGCCAATTGAGCTAGGAGGGCGGCGGGATGACCCTGGAATTCAGGGACTTACCGTATGGGCTGCGTCGCGGGTGCGATCGTGGAATGGATTCTACGCGATCACTCGCTCGGTTTCCAGCCCATCTCCGGTCCGGTCGGTCTGGTTTTTGGGATAGGCCCCGGTTCCGATCGTGTGGGGGTCGTTGAGGATAAGAGAGCCAGTGATTTGCGAACGGTCTGCGAGATCCCCCAGGTCAGGGGTATTGTGACGACGATCCACGCCGCCGCGAGTCGCAGCGTCGCGGCCCTTCCCTGAGGTCCGGGGCTCATTCCGCCTCCCCTTTGTGATGGTAAGACTCGGCGACAGGGCGGATCAGCAGGTTGCAGCCGAATCCCACCAGCAACAGACCCGCCATCAGCGTCATCGTGAGGTTGTACGACGAGGCTCGCGGCACACCCCGGCGGATCTGGAGGTCCGACAGGTAGGTCACCAACTGCGGGCCCAGCACCGCGGCCATCGACCAGGCCGTGATCAACCGGCCGTGAATCGCGCCCAGGTGCATCGTGCCGAACAGGTCGCGGAGATACGCCGGGATCGTCGCGAATCCGCCGCCGTACATCGAGATGATCACCGACGTGAACGCCACGAATCCCAGAACGTGCCCGCCACGCTGGATCGGCAAAATCATCGCATACAGCACGGCGCCGCCCATCAGGTAGATTCCATAGATCGGCTTACGGCCGGTCAGGTCCGAGATCGAGGCCCAGGCAAACCGGCCGGCCATGTTCGCCAGGCTGAGCAGACCCGCGAAACCGGCTCCCGTCGCCGCGGAAACCCCGAACATATCCTGGCACATCGGCGACGCCTGTCCCAGAATCCCAATCCCGGCCGTCACGTTCAGGCAGAGCACCACCCATAACAGCCAGAACTGCGGCGTCTTCCAGGCGAGCTCGACCGCGACGTGGGCCTCCGTCATCATCCGCCCGGGCCGAGATCTGGGCACGTAGCCGGCCGGCTTCCACGTCGGGTGCGGAACACGCACGATCCACGCGCCGAAGAGCATCAGCACAAAGTACAGAGAGGCCATCGCCACGAACGCCTCGGCGACTCCTACCGAGGTCGCCGTCCGGAAGAGGTCCATCAACTCGACGCCCAGAGGGGCGCCGACCAGCGCCCCGCCTCCGAACCCCATGATCGCCAGACCCGTCGCCATCCCGGGGCGGTCGGGGAACCACTTCACCAGCGTCGAGACCGGCGCGATGTAGCCCAGGCCCAGCCCGATCCCCCCGATCAGTCCATACCCCAGGTAGACCACCGCGATGCTGTGCAGCCGAACCCCCAGCGCCGCGATCAGCAGGCCGCCGCAGAAGCAGCCCGCACTCGCGACCATCGCCTTCCGAGGGCCCGATCGCTCCACCCATCGGCCCAGCATCGCCGACGAGATCCCCAGCACCATCAAGGCGATCGAATAGATCCAGCCAACCTGCGGTCGCGTCCAGTCCTCGCCTGGGACCGATTGCGTGATCCCCACCAGCCGAGTCAACGGCCCGTTGAACACGCTAAAACCATACACCTCGCCAATACACAGATGCACCGCCAGGGCCGCCGGCGGAATCAGCCAGCGGTCGAAGTCAGGTCCGGCAATGATCCGTTCGCGATCGAGTCGGCTCAGAAAGCTCATGATCCCCCGTCCCAGCGGCCGACGACCCCGTCGTCGTTCTCGTGATGGGGTAGCATAACAATCGAGCGGCGAACCAGGAAGTTCCCCGCGAGGACCAGGGCGATGGCGATCCCGTCGAGGATCGCCACGGCAATCGCCGGCACGGTCTCGGAGACCAGGATCAGCATCGCCGGCACCAACACCCCGACCACCGCGCCCAGGATGAGCATCTGATCCAGCCGAGGTCCCCCCTTCAGCGTCCGGAACACCGGGCGAAGTTCGGCCCTCAGCGCGACCAGGAAGCCGAGGTTGATCGCCAGCAGGGCCAGCAGCGACGTTCGGATGGACAGTACCGGCCCCTGACCGTCGACGTCCGCGATCGCCAGGAGTTCGGCGCACCCGATCGCGATCGCCGAGTTCGTCAGGTAGCCGCCCAGCCAGCGTGCGTCCTTCCAACCGGGTTGAGACGTCGTGCTAAACAGCACCCCCTTGTACATCGCCGATCCCATCGCGAAGGGAATCCCCGACACGATCAGCACCGTCCGAAGCCAGGTCGGGACTCCGCCGATCCCCACCCTCTCCAGGATCTCGATCGTCGCCAGCAGCCCCAGCGGGATCGAATACGCGGTCAGGCTCCAGGTCCCCAGCGACATCGGCGAGCCTGGCTTGAAGACCCGGAGCATGTGGTGGAACCGGAACCGGTGCCCGAGGTCGAGGACCAGGCACGCCAGGTCGATGGTCAGAAAGAGCAGGGCCATCGGATAGGCGAGCCGGGTCAGGGGAGCGAACGCTGGCCTCGACATCAGGTCGCCGACGGCCGCGACCAGGAAGAGGCCGGTCGTCATGTTGTTGAAGAGCATGTCGAACGCGACAAGCTCGTGCCAGTTCGGCGGCTTCGTCACCCGGCGCGTTGCGTAGCCGGCGGCGTTCATCGGCGAGGGAAGCTCGACGGGGTTCGGCATCTCAGGGCATCCGGAGGGTCCAGACGATGAGGAGCACCACGATCCCCGCCAGGCCGCCGAACAGCGATCGGAGGTAGTCGCCCCTCATCCGCAGCCAGGGATTGAACGGCGATTCCGGCAGCCCGTACGTCGAGGGGCGATCCACCAGCAGATAAAACGAATGAAGATTGGAGTAGTTCTCGGTCGGGGCGTCACCGTAGAGGTAGGCGCTCGAGGTCCCCCGCGATTTGAGTTCCTCGACCCGCCGACGCGCCCGGTCACGCAGTTCGTCGATCGGGCCGAACTGGATCGAGGCCGTCGGGCACGCCTTGGCGCACGCCGGGACCAGCCCATCGCGCTGGCGGTCGTAGCAGAGCGTACACTTGTGGGCGTGGCCATCGAGGTTGCTCCGCGTGATCACGCCGAACGGGCAGGCCGCGATGCAGTAGGCGCAGCCGTTGCAGATGTCCGGCTGGATGTACACGTTCGAGAACTCGTTGTAGATGATCGCACCGGTCGGACAGGCGTGCTGGCAGGGGGCAGCAGTACAGTGTTTGCAGACGTCGCTCATCATCAGCCAGCGAGAGGGCCCCTGGGTGCCGGCCGAGGCAAACTGCTCGATGAACTTGACATGCCGCCACGAGGTCGCTGAGAGCGACTCGGTGTTGTCGTAGCTGTCTCCTGACCAGTGCATTCCATCAGACGGGAGCTGGTTCCACTGTTTGCAGGCCACTTCACACGCCTTGCAGCCGATACAGATTGTGGTGTCGGTGTAGAAGCCGGTTGGTGTGCGCGGTTCGGGACGATCGACCGGCAGGAACGGCCCGAGGATCGTCGCGACCGGGCCGGAGGGCGGCGCGGTCGCGGGGACTTCCAGCTCTCGGGTGGTCATTGGGGCGGCTCCGATCGGACGAACTTCCCCTCCGGCTGCGAGGCCGTCGGCGTCTCAGGGATCGGTCGGGTGTCGGGCCAGGCGGTGGGCGGAACGGTCGGACGGGCGACCGGGCCAGCCAGGCGCCCGGGCTCGACCTGGCACGTGAACGTTTTCGCCTCGTGCATGCTGACGTTCGGGTCGGCTAGCACCGAGGTGAGATCGTTGGCGTTCCCGCCGACGCTGGCGCCCGCGTAGCCCCAGTGAAATGGCAGGCCGATCTGGTGGACGGTCCGGCCCTCGACGAGAAGCGGGCGGATGCGGCGGGTGACCATCGCTCGGGCCTCGATCCGGCCGCGCGGCGAGCGGACGGTCAGCCATCCTCCGTGCTCGATACCTCGTTCCTCGGCCAGTTCGGGACTCAGCTCGACGAACATCTCGGGCTGCAATTCGTTGAGCCAGCCGTTGAACCGGCTCATCGGTCCGCTGAGGTAGTGCTCGGTCAGGCGGAAGGTGAAGGCAACCACCGGGAACTCGGGCGTTGGCGTATCGGCCAGTGGGTTGAGCGGACCGCGAAGGAGGCGGACCGTCGGCGAGTGCGCCACGTCTGGGTAGAGCCGATTTCCGACCGGCGACTCGACCGGCTCGTAATGGGCGGGGAGCGGGCCGTCCTTGATCGCGCCGGGAGCGAAGAGCCAGGCAACCCCGTCAGGCTTCATGATGAACGGCTCGTCACCCGCGATCGCCTCCATCCCCTCGGCGTCGGGCGCGGGACGGTAGCCCGGCGGCTTCTCGGGCTCGAAGTCGGGCTCATCGTGGCCGACCCATCGCTGCTGCGCCTCGTCCCACCAGATCAGCTTTTTTCGATCCGACCAGGGACGACCCTCGGGATCGGCCGACGCGCGGTTGTACATGATCCTGCGATTGTCCGGCCAGGCGAATCCCCAGTCGGGCTGGATGCCCTGACCTGGGTTCACCTTCCGATCGGCAGCGCGGTTGCGTTCTGGCTCGGGGTAGACGCCGCCGTAGAGCCAGCATCCGGAGTCGGTCGATCCGTCGTCCTTCAGTTCGGAGAAGCCGGAGAGCAGGCGTGGGCGGCCGGTTCTGGGGTCGATCTCGTCGAGCTTCCGACCGTTGATCTCCCGGAGGATCCGGTCGATGTCCGGCTCCCCCTCGATCCGGCTGAGAGTCCCGTCGGGCAGGCGCTGGGGGCTTTTGTGGTCGTAGTCCCAGGTGAGGTTAAGCAGCGGCTGATCCTTCGGGTCGGTTGAGCCGGAGTACAGGGCTCGGAGCCGCTTGCCGAGATTGTAGACGAACCAGGCGTCGGACCGGCAGTCGTCGGGAGGGTCGAGCGCCTTGCTGTGCCATTGCAGGAGGCGCTGGGTGTTGGTGAGCGTGCCTTCCTTCTCGGGGCTCGAGGCTGCTGGGATCAGGAAGACTTCGGTCTTGATCTGGTCGGGAGTTGGGGCGTCGGGGTCGTTTTTCCAGAACGTTGCGGTCTCGGTCGGGAACCAGTCGACGACGACGAGCCAGTCGAGCTGTCGCAGGCCGGCGCGGTGAAGTCCAGCGTTCGGGCCGCCGCCGGCGGGGTTCTGACCGAGGACGAGGTACCCGGTCATTTCGCCGCGAGACATCCGCTCGAAGGTCAGGAGCTGCGAGTAATCGCCGTCGATCCTGGGAAGCCAGTCATATCGGAAATCGTTCTCGGGTTGGGCGGCCTCACCGTAGTAGGCCTTCAGCAGGCTGACGACGAACTTGCGAAAGTGGACCCAGTAGCCGGTTGGCAGACCCTCGTGCTCGATGTAGCCGTCGAGGGTGTCGTGGCCGGGGTCGGCGGCAGGCTGGGGCAGGTAGCCGGGAAGAAGGTCGTAGAGGGTCGGGACGTCGGACGAGCCCTGGATGCTCGAATGGCCGCGCATGGCCATGATCCCGCCGCCGGGCCGACCGATGTTGCCGAGGAGCAGTTGAAGGATGCTGGCGGCCCGAATCATCTGGACGCCGGTTGTGTGCTGGGTCCAGCCGACCGCGTAGACGATCATGGACGTGCGGTCGCGCCCCGAGTTCTCGCAGAGAAGCTCGGCGACGCGGGTGAACTCCTCCGCCGAGCAGCCGCAGACCCGGGCGACGGTCTCGGGGGTATATCGGGCGAAGTGGCGGCGGAGGATCTGCATCACGCAGCGCGGGTGTTTCAGGGTCGGGTCGCGGGGCGGCTCGCCGGCTGGCGCGGCGGTCATCTCGGAGCGGGGCTGGCCGTGCGAGATCGCGCCGCCCATCAGACCGTAGCCGTGGATGCCCTGGCCACCGCGGCCGGCGGCCTCTCTGGTTTCCTCGGCGTCGTCGGGCCGGTCGCCTGGAGAGCCCTCGTAGCCCCAGTGGCCCTCGCTCGCGTCGTAGGACCGGGACTCGCGATTGAAGCCGCTGAAGAGGCCGTCGAGGTCCTCGGTGTCCTTGTAACCCTGCTCAATGAGAACCGAGGCGTTCGTGTAGGCCAGGACGTATTCCTTGAACCAGCGCTCATGCGTCAGGACGTAGTTGATCAGCCCGCCCAGGAAGGCGATGTCGCTGCCGGTCCGAATGCCGACGAAGAGGTCGCAGTGGGCCGAGGTGCGCGAGTAGCGGGGATCGACGTGGATGAGCGTCGCGCCTCGCTCCTTCGCCTTCATCGGCCATCGGAAGCCGACCGGATGAGCCTCGGCCATGTTCGAGCCCATGATGAGGATGCAGTCGCTGTTGATGAAGTCCTGCTGCGTGTTGGTGGCCGCGCCGCGGCCGAACGAGGCGCCCAGACCGGGCACCGAGGCGGAGTGTCATATCCGCGCCTGGTTCTCAACCGAGACCACACCCAGCCCGGCCGTGAAGAGCTTCTTGATCAGATAGTTTTCCTCGACATCGAGCGTGGCTCCGCCGAGAGTGCCGATGTTTCGAACCGAGTTCAGCCGCCGACCCTCGGAATCGGTCGCGGTGAAGTCGGCGTCGCGGGCTGCCTTCACGCGGAGGGCGATCTGGTCCATCGCCCAGTCGAGGTCCTTGATCTCCCATCGGTCGGAGTGCGGAGCGCGATAGTGGACCTTCGTCAGACGATTCGGATTGACGGCCAGCTCGAAGGCGTTGGCGCCCTTCGGACAGAGGGTCCCCTCGTTGATCGGGCTGCGGGGATCGCCCTCGATATCGATGAGCCGGCCGGCCTTCGTGTAGATAAGCTGGCCGCAGCCGACGGCGCAATACGGGCAGACGCTCGGCGTGACAGTGGCGCCTCGGAGTCGAGACGCCTTGGCGACCGATTGCGGACTGAAGGGCTGAGGCCGGCGTCGCGGCCAACCGGCGCGGCCGAGGATCGGCAGCTCGAACATTGTCAGGGCTCCCGGTGCGTCTGGATCATCGGTTCGACGCCGATCCCCTGCAAGAGTCGTGCCGAGGCGATCGGGCTTCTCCTCGCCTGGGGCTGGGCATTATAAAAGTGGCCCCGCCGTCACGTGCCGGTCGGGTCGATGGATCGCAACAGGAGGTGACGCGAGCCGATGAATCGACGAGGACGCGCGATCCTCGCCCTGGTCGCGACGACGTCGCTGTGGGGCCTCTCGTTCCCGCTGATGCGGATGATCAACGTCCTGATGGTGCGGGCCGTGCCTGCCGCGCCTGGGGGCATGTCGACGGCGTCGATCCTCGTCGACCAGGTGACGCGGGCCTCATTCTACATGGCGGTCCGATTCGCGATGGCCATGGCGTTTCTCGGCCTGGCGGCGCCCGGGCTCTTTCGAGGGCTCACGGCGGCCGAGTGGGGGATGGGGATCGGCGTCGGCCTGCCGTTCGCGGCCGGATTCCTGTTCCAGGTCGCCGGGCTGAACGAGATCCCATCGTCGCGAAGCGGTTTCCTGACAAGCCTCTGCGTGGCCTTCACGCCGATCGTGATGATCGCCGTCGAGCGTCGACGACCGAGGATCGCCGCGATGATGGGCGCCTCGATCGCGATCCTCGGAACGGCCTTCCTCACCGGCCTGTTCGTCGCTGGCGGCCCGATCGGCCTTCGCCTGTCCGCCGACGTCGGAGCACGGGTCGGCCTGGGCGATGGATTGACGATTGCGGCTGCATTCATCTTCGCCTTCCAGGTCGTCGCGGTCGACCTCTTCGCCCGACGGATGCCGTCGGAACGGCTCACTGCCGGGATGTTCCTGGGGGTGGTCGTGGTCGCGGCGGTCGTGGGCGCGGCTGGTGCCCTGGCGCGGCCCTCGCCGTCGGGATTCTCAGGATGGACCGCGCTGCTGGCCGACGTCCCTTTCCTCGTCCTCACGGCGATCACCGCCGCGCTCTGCTCGACCCTCGCCTTCTGGCTGATGAACCGGTTCCAGCCCGAGGTCTCGCCCGTGCAGGCGTCGTCGATCTACACGATGGAGCCCGTTTTCGCGACGCTCTGGGCCCTCTGGCTACCCGGCCTGCTCGGTCCCGCCATCGGCGTCGACGAGCCCTCCGAACACTTCCATGCCTCACTCCTGATCGGTGGCACGCTCATCATCCTCGGCAACGTTGTTGGACTCAGCGAGACTCCACGGGACTTTTCGACCCCTGAATCCACCCGTTAAACAACTCACAGAAGAGGATTGACGCGGCCGGCGCGCGGGGCTATCTTGCTGGTATCTGTTAGAGAATTCACAGGAGGCTGGCAATGGTCCGACCGCAAGAAGAGGCGTTGACGGCCCGAGAGGCCCAGATCATGGAGGTGGTCTGGCGGCTGGGTGAGGCGTCGGCCGAGCAGGTTCGGGAGGCGATGCCCGAGGCGCCCCACGACTCGACCGTCCGAACGCTGCTCCGGGTACTGGAAACAAAGGGCTACCTGGAGCACGAATCGCGGGGGAAGGCGTACATCTACCGGGCGCGGGTCGGACGCGAAAAGGCCCAGCGGCGGGCGGTGGGGAGCCTGCTCTCTCGGCTCTTTGGCGGCTCGGCCGAGGACCTGGTGCTCCGGCTGATTGAGGACGAGCAGATCACCCCGGAACAACTCACGGCGCTCCGTCGACGGGCCGGAGGCAAGCGGAAGGGAGGAACTCCATGAGCGTCGAACACGGCTCGGTGGTCGCACTCGCGCGAGACCTGGCGACCGGCTCAACGGCGATCCTCGCAATGGCGATCGCCGGTCATCTCGTGCTGGGACGCCGTCGGGCCATGGTCCGCTCGGCCCTCTGGAATGCCGGCCTTGTCGGTCTTTTGATCCTGCCGACGGCCTCGATGGCCCTGCCTCGACTCCGCGTCGAGATCCCGGCCGCGCCTCGGACGAGATTCGACCCGGAACCCGAGATTTTCCCGGCCTCCGTCGAGGATCGACCATTTGAACTCGGGCCGACGATCCTGCCCATGCCGGCTCCTCCCGCGTCGCGGGCGTCGGCGTGGCATCCCGGTTGGATCGAGATAACCCTGAGCGTTTATCTGATCGTGGCCGTCTTGCGAGGGATCGGGATGGCGGTCGCGATCTCGGCGATCGGACGTCTCCGACGCCGATCCTGGTCGATCGACGATCCGCGATGGGTCGAGGCGATCGATCGATGGCGAGGGCGGCTTGGGATCGCTCGGCGGGTGGATTTGCTGTCGACGGATCAAATCTCGGTCCCGATCGCCGCGGGATGGCTCCGGCCGTCGATCGTCGTTCCGGAGGGGCTGGTTGGCACGTCAGATTCCGAGACGATCGACGCCGTTTTACTTCATGAGCTGGCGCACGTGCGTCGTGGGGATTTCGGCTGGAATCTCATGATGAAACTGGTGCAGATTCTTTACTGGCCGCATCCGATGGTCTGGATGGCCGGGCGGATGATCGCGGGTGTCCGCGAGCAGGTTTGCGACGATCTTTGCGTCCACGTCCTTGGTGGAGCGGGGGCGTATCGAGCGACGTTGATCGAGGTCGCCTCGGGGCTGGTCCGGCGACCGGGTCCGTCGATCGGGATGGCGATGGCGAGGGGGCCGGGCCTCGGCCGCCGCCTGGACTGGATCGACCGGACCCGAGGCGCCTCGCGGTGTCTCTCGCGATGGCCGGAGCGCGTGGTGATCGGGCTCGTGATGATCGCCGCGGCCGGGTTGCTGGGGTCGGTCGAGGTCTCGCGGGCCTCGGCGCGGCCCGACGATCCGCCCGCGAAGCCGAAAGAGGCGGCCGCGCCGCGGACGATCGATGTCATCGTTCGCGACAGGGTAACGGGCAAGCCGATCGTGGGAGCCAGGGTCCGACCCACGAATGAAGCTCCTCGGCCATAGGCCGAGGTATCAGGAAGGCCCCCCCGAGGGGGCCGTCTACGTGGGGTAGCCCCCCTTGGGGGCGTG
>DAHZZC010000923.1 GCA_027435495.1 Planctomycetales bacterium | reverse complement strand
TTCCTGGCCCTGGCGGTCCGGGGAATCCGGAAGCTCGGCCGCCACAGGACGCCCCGGACGATGGACGCCGTCCCGGCCTTGCCTACCATGTAGGTAAACTGAGCGATCCATCCCACCCGAGGCCCCGATGGAAACTCGATTAGAGACTTCACCTCTGACCCGGACGGCCGTCCTGCTGATCGCGCACGGGAGCCGCGAGCCGTCTGCGAATGACGATTTGCGGGCCCTCGCCAGCCGGCTCGCCGCGACGGGCGAGCATCCGATCGTCGTCGCGAGTTTCCTCGAACTGGCCGAGCCGAATATCGCCGCCGGGGGCGATCGCTGCGTCGACGAGGGGGCAACCTGCGTCCTGATGGTCCCGTATTTCCTCTCGGCAGGCGTCCACCTACGCCGGGACCTCACCGCCGCCCGCGAAGCGTTGCAGGCCCGACACCCCGGCGTGGCCTTCTACCTGGGACCGCCCCTCGGACCGCATCCCCTGCTCGATCAACTGGTTGCGGCGAGGATCGTCGAGCTGGATCGAACGGATCGTGGTTAATTGCGTGTGGGCGTTTAGAGGAGATGGTCCGTTAACCGCCATTGACACAATCCGCGGGAACCAATAGCGTGCGTCATCCGCCGGCCCCAGGGAAGGGGCCGCATTGGATGCCCGTTCGGTTGAAGACCTTGGCATCCGCCAGAGGCGTCAAAGGAGTGATCGCCGATGAGCGTCCCGCCGAAATTCGTCGCCGTCCCAGCCCTCGATCTGAAGTCGCAATACCAGTCGATCCGCGAAGAGATCGATCCGGTGGTCCGGCGGGTGATCGAAAGTCAGATGTTCATCCAGGGCGCCGAGGTCGCTCAGCTCGAGGCCGAGGTCGCCGAGTATTGCGGCGCCTCGTTTGGGATCGGCTGTGCCTCGGGCACCGATGCCTTGCTCCTCCCGCTGATGGCGATGGAGATTGGGCCCGGCGATGAGGTCATCACGACCCCGTATACCTTCTTCGCGACCGCTGGATCGATTTGGCGGACTGGTGCCCGGCCGGTCTTCGTTGACATCGAGCCCGAGACCTATAACATCGACCCGTCCCAGATCGAGGCTGCCATCACCGAGCGGACCAAGGCCATCATTCCGGTCCACCTCTACGGCCAGTCGGCCGACATGGACGCCATCGACGCAATCGCCGACCGCCACGGGCTTTTCGTCCTGGAGGACGCCGCCCAGGCCATCGGCGCCGGCTATCAGGGGCGTCGGGCCGGCGTGCTCGGCCAGGTCGCCGCGTTCAGCTTCTACCCGTCGAAGAACCTCGGCGGCTTCGGCGACGGCGGGATGATGACCACCGACGACCCTGCCCTCGCCCGCAAGTTGGCCCGGCTCCGCGTCCACGGGATGGAGCCGAAGTACCATCACCAGGAGGTTGGGATCAACTCGCGGCTCGACGCCCTCCAGGCGGCGATCCTCCGGGTCAAGCTCCGCCATCTCAACGCCTGGACCGAGGGTCGACGAGCCGCCGCTGGCCGATACAATCGCCTCTTCGGTGAGATGGGCCTCGACGGCTTCGCCACGCTCCCGATCGAGCGTCCGGGACATCACCACGTTTATAACCAGTACGTGATCCGGGTCCCGGCCGAGTCGCGAGATGGGCTCCGCGCGCACCTTTCAGCCGATCAGGTTGGGACCGAGATTTATTATCCGATCCCGCTCCACCTGCAAAACTGCTTCACGGCGATGGACCACCGGCCGGGCGACTTTCCCGTCGCCGAGGCCGCCGCCCGCGAGACGATCGCTCTGCCGATGTACCCCGAGCTTACCGAGGTGCAGCAGGCGCACGTCGTCGGCTCGATCCGGGCATTCGTCGAGGCCCGAGGCGCCGACCACTCCGCCGGCGAGAAGGCCGCCTGATCCCCCGCCGGGGCTCCGTCCGTTCGGATCATCGAGCGGCCGGAGCCGGCAGAGCCGCCCTTCTGGCCGTCAGTGGTGGCGTTGCCCTTGGCCGAGCCGTCCGAACCGCCCTTACCCCCGCCGGATGCGCCGGCCTTCTCCGAGGCTGCCAGCGCTGGTCATTCGTCACGGCGACGCCGGTCATCGAGACTTCGCCGCTGTCGATCAAGACCCCGCCGCCATCGAGCCGACCTGGAAGACGGCCACATCCGGGAGATTCAGATCTCCTTCAGCCGGCGATGTTTTCGCAATAGACTCGTCGGATCCGCTCTAGGGCTCCATTATGCAGACGGGAGAGATGCCCGCGCGAACATCCGAGATCCCGCGCCGTCTCCTCGGCCGACTTCCCCTCCACATAGAGCGACCGGCAGGCCATCGCCTCGGTCCGGGGGAGGCGGCGGAGGATATCTTCGACGGAATCGCGGCAATCGATCGCTCTGCCGGGCGGCGCATCGGCCTCAATGCCGAGGAAAGTACCACGGGTGTCATCCGTGATCGAGTGGCTTCGGAAAACAGGCGATTTGGAAAACTGGCCTCTAAACCCGGCATGGAAGAGAAAACGCTTATAATCGCGGAGTGCCCCCATGATCCGGGGTCGGGCGTGGACCGAAAAATCAACGCCGCGGCCAGGGTTGAACGTCCGGGCGGCGTCCACCAGTGCCGCAAACGCTTCGGCCTCCATGTCCTCCTGCCAGGCCGGGCCGCAGCCAAACTGGCGCGCCATCGCCCGGGCCATCGGCATGTACTGCTCGGCCAACGCGCGACGATCCTCCGTCAGCGGGGTGCGGGAATGCCGCGGATCTGTGCGATCGGCGAACCCTGATGCCTCGCCTTGCGACTGCGGAGCGGGCCCGACCGGGATCGCCGTCGGCCAGTTTGGGTTCGTCTTCCCCGAGAACTCCCTTCGCGACGCCTCGACGCGCCCCCGAGTATCGACCAGCTTCGTCTCGATGTTCATAGCGCACCTCACGTGGGGCTAGACGATTCCGTAACGGGACGAACCGCGCCAGGGGCCGGAGTCCACCGGACCTGCCAACGGACGTCGAAACCGGGCTTGATCGAGCGGCCGGGCCGCTTCATCGTGGGGACATTCCGAAGGGTCCGAGATCGATCGTCGATCACTCG
>DAHZZC010000922.1 GCA_027435495.1 Planctomycetales bacterium | reverse complement strand
CTGGGTGCTGCGGCGTCCCGGTCTCTGCTCGGCGATCCTGGGGGCTCGGGACGAGGGACAACTTCATCAGAACCTCGGCGCGATCGGCTGGGAGCTGACTCCAGAGCAGGTGGCCCGGCTCGACGCCGCGAGCGAGGTCCCGCCAAGCTATCCGACCTGGCACCAGCGCCTCTACGTCGAACGGAACCCACCGGCGGTTTGACGCCGAGACCGAATCGCGGGCGGTCAGGTCTCATCCTTGATCCCGACGGTGCTCCTCGGGCCCGGTGATGAGCGGGACGAGGCGATCCTTGATTTCCTCAAGGTAATCTTTCAGCCCATTTGCCAAGCCTCGTTCCGCCAGCACCGGGAGCGGCGTGGCCGTCCAGCATTCCTTCTCACGCTCCCAATTGGCACCGATCAATTCCCGGTGGACGCGCTTGGGGCTCCGTTTCGCCCGGTCATCCTTGCAGGCGGTCAGTTGATGGGATTCCCGGCAAGGATGGAACCCGAGATTCTGCCTCTCTGCATCGAGGCTCATCCGCTCGGCGTCATCCCTCGGGTCAAAACCGCAAAGGACCCAGCACTCGCGTTCCGGGATCGCCAGACCGATGACGACGCGGACCTGTGTCTCCGAGGCTTTTCGCGCCTGTTCGAGCCCCTTTCGACGTTCGGGCTGATCGTCCTGATCTCGGATCAGGAGGATTGCCTCGACGGGATCATGCTGACGCAGCAGATAGAGTATGGCGCGACGAGCCGCCGCGGCATCTGCTTGGCCGGGCTCGCCGTCAAAGTGCCCATGCACGCGGATGCCCAGCTCTCGGGCCCGTTCCGGGATCGACTTCCAGGTCAGGGCCTCGCCGATCCAGGTGCGTTGCGAGTCGAGCAACGACTCATCGAGCCAGGCGACCTCGAAGATCATGACCCGATCGGCAAGCTCGGTCGCGAGGTCGAAATCGGCGCGGGCCTCGTGGATGACGAAGAATCGCCGGCTCACCTGGCGTTGCCTCCCTGCAACAACCACTTCTCCCCGAAGAGACTCCACAGCTCGCCGGGGGCCATTTCGCCCTTCCACTTCTCGAATTCGGGATGCTGATCCAGCCGCCCGCAGATCGAAGAACCATCTTCGCCGAGGGTCATGAGCCGGATCTCCTCGGGCCGGAGGTCATCGAGCAGGTAGGGGGAATGCGCCGTGGCGAGAATCTGCAAGTCGGGGAACCTCTCCATCAACTTCCGTATCACTGCCAGCAAGGACTTCTGGGCCATCGGATGAAGGCCCCGCTCGATGTCATCCATCAGGACGAGCCTGGGATGCGACGGACCATATAGGACTGTCAGGAAGGCGAGCATCATCAGCGTGCCTTCGCTGACCGCATGGGCCGGAATGCTCTCCGCATTGTCGAAATCGAAGAGAATCGCGTCGCCCATGTAAGTCCGGCTGGTGCGACGCTCCACCGATTCCTCCCCGATAAGCAATACCTCCGTCTCTGGTCGATTCACGGGAGCCTTTCGAAACCGAATCCGCTTGAAATGAGGTATTAGCATGCCGACATGATCGTTCAATTCATGGAACGTATCGGGGTCGTTGAGGGCCATATATGCCAATACGGAAGCGAGACCATTTCCATCCTGCATGATCCGCGGAGGGTCGTTATGGGTATAAGCTGGCCTGGCAAGCTTCCTACTGTCAAGGCGAATCAATTCACAACAACTCATCTCACCATACCCATCGACATGCCATCCATTCCGTATATTATATTTCCATTTCTGAGCCCCCATATTGCTGGCGAGATGCCAGTGCAGAGCTGGCGGATGAGCTTCCAATATGGGGCCTTGTGGATCGGAATCAAGGCCGATAGACAGGGGCTCCGTTGCACCTCGGGTGTAGAGCCAGTCGCAGTGCCTCTCACCGCGGAAGATCTGTTCCGGGTCGCCTCTTGTAACAACAAGCGCCGCGAGGGAGAGAGCCTCCAAGACGCTCGTTTTGCCGCTGCCATTCGCCCCGACAAAGACTGTCAACGGCTCCAGTTCGATCCGCTGGTCGCGGATGCTCTTGAAATTACGAATCTCGACGGACTCGATCATGGCAGATCTCTCCGGGATCGGGCGAGGCTCTTTCGCTTGATTCTACCATTCTTACCCCTATTGAAGAGGGGTACGCCGCGAAACCAGCCGCTGGTCGCCCGCCGATCCCCGCCTTTGGCACGGCGTCTGCATTGGTATCCTCCCGTCGAGGCGGGCCGATCGAAACGAATGGACCCGTCCTCATCGAACGCGAATCGGACCAAAAACCGGACCCTTTATCCATAAGAGGTGAACCCATGCAGGCCATCGAACAGATGCCCGTCCTGGTGGCGGCAGCTCAGTACTCGCTCCTCTACCTGCTTTTCGGCGGCGGACTCTTCGGCGCGGCGGTCATCTACGTCGTCGCCAAGTCGCTCGGCAGGTAAGATTCCGTGACGCGCCCCGCTCTCCTCGGGGCGTCGATCTCCGGAAAAGACCTATCGAGGGGCGCCTCACCTTTGGGATGATCCCGAGGGCCGGGCGCCCTCGTTTCGTTGACGCCGAGGTCGTGGCGTTGGGGGCTGTCGGCTGGTGTAATGGGGCGGATCGGATTCCGGCCGATCGGAGCCCGCCCCGAACACCGCCACGGATTGCCCCGATGCCGACCCAGCACCTCACCAGCCCACGCGCGATCGCCAAGGCCGCCGTCTCCGCCGGGATCACGCTCGCGACCAGCTATCCCGGCTCGCCTGCCTCCGAAGCCTTCGCCGAACTGATCGAACTCGCCGCCTCGCACGACTTCCACGTCGAGTGGTCGAGCAACGAGAAGGTCGCCGTTGAAGTCGCCATCGGCGCCTCGATCGCGGGGCGCCGGGCGATGGTCGCCACCAAGAGCGTCGGCATGAACGTGATGCTCGACCCCCTGATGGCCCTCAACCTCACGCCAGTTCACGGCGGGCTCGTCATCCTGGTGGGAGACGACCCCGGCGGATACGGCTCGCAGAACGACCAGGATACGCGGGCCCTCGCTCCAATGCTCGAAATGCCCTGGCTCGAGCCCGCGACACCCGCCGAGGGCTTCGCGATGGTCCGCTCGGCGTTCGAACTCTCCGAGCGGTTGAATACCGCCGTCGTCGTCCGGATCACCCGGAGCTTCGCCCAGCAATCCGGGCCGGTCGAACTCCCCGACGAGGGCCGCCATCCCAAACCTGACCTCGGCCTCGCCCGCGAGACCTGGCGGTTTGTTCCGGTGCCCAGGAACGTGGTCGCGAAGCATCGCGAGTTGCACCAGCGGCTGGGTGAAATGGAGCACTGGGCCGACCAGGCCCCTTTCAACCAGTCTGAAGGGCAGGGGAGTCGCGGCGTGATCGCGGCGGGGTTCGTCCGTCGGAAACTCCTCGACGTGATCGGCGAGGCTCCCCGCGACGCCCTCCGCGTCCTCGGCCTGGGCACGCTGTTCCCGGTCCCGCGCGAGGTGGTCGGGCGGTTCCTCGACGGGTGCGACGAGGTCCTGATCCTGGAGGAGAACGAGCCGTTGCTCGAGGTCGCGATCGGAGCGATCGCTCACGAGCGGGGGCTCCCGGTCCGGCTCTTTGGGAAGCGGTCGGGGCACGTCGCCCGCGAAGGGGAACTGTACCGCTGGCAGATCCTCCGAGCCCTCGAACGCTTCGCGCCCGGATTCATCCCTGCGCGAGCCTATCTCGAAGCCGACGAGCCCTCCGAACGCCCGACCCGCGAGAACTACTGCGCTGGCTGCCGGTTCGGCGAGATCGTCGAGGCTCTGAAAACCACCGCCGCCGAGATCGGCCAAAACCCGGTGATCGTCGGCGATCCCGGCTGCCTGGCACCAGTCGGAGACCGGATCGACGCGAAGTTCGCGATGGGATCGGCGGTCGGCGTCGCCGATGGGCTCGCGAGGGCAGGCATCCGCGACCGGGCCGTCGCGATGTTCGGCGACTCGTCGTTCTTCCATCTCACGATGCCGGCGATCGCGAACGCGGTCCACCACCAGAGCGACCTCTTGATGGTCGT
>DAHZZC010000921.1 GCA_027435495.1 Planctomycetales bacterium | reverse complement strand
GACCTCGCGGAACTTCCGCCGGTTCAGCAGGTGGATCAGGATCGGCACCGACGCCGCCGCAAGCCCGTACAGTAGCGGGGCGTTGGCGAATCCCAGGGCCCAGATCAGCGGCACCACCACGGCCCTCCTGTATGGCGGGCAACGCCCACCAGAAAGTCGACTCGATCTCGGAAATCACCGAACCCTGGCCGCTCGCGAGGCCAGATAACTCGAAAGCGGAACGTCAAGCGGTTGATCGGTCCGGAGTGGGACATAATCAATATCCATCATCCGACATCCCTTCTTCATCTCCGCCAGAAAACTTCTCAGCTCGTCCTGATACGCCCTGCGCAGGGCGTGCGGCTCGGTGAGGATTTCAGGCATCCCTTCGAGACCCTTGAACAGGGTCGCCGACCGGAAGGGGAACTCCAACTCAGCCGGGTCCAGGATGTGGAAAACGATGACCTCATGGCGGCGGTGGCGAAAGTGCTTGAGCCCGGTCAGAACCCGGGCCGGGTCGTCAAACAGGTCCGAGAACACCGCCACAACCCCTCGCTTTTTGAAACGTTCAGCCAGGTCGTGGAAGACGATCCCGATGTCGGATTTCTCCCGAGTCGGGGTCACATCCAGCGTGTGCAGCAATTCCTTCAGTTGCGATGCCTGTCCGGCCGGCTTGAGATATCGGCGGACCGCATCGTCGAAGGTGATCAGCCCGACTGAATCCTGCTGCTGGAGTGTCATGTAGGCCAGCGAGGCGACCACGAACCGCGCATAGTCCAGCTTCGTGACATTCGGCGACGAACCGTACGTCATCGACTCGCTCGTATCCAGAAGCAGGTACAGCAGAAGGTTCGTCTCCTCCTCGTACTGCTTCAGGTAGAGCTTGTCCGTCTTCGACCAGACCTTCCAGTCGACGTGCCGGATGTCGTCTCCCGGAACGTACTCGCGATGCTCGGCGAACTCGACCGAAAAGCCCTGGTACGGGCTGGGATGCATCCCCGCCACGTACCCCTCGACCACCATCCGCGCCTGCAAGTCCAGCCCCTCGAGGCTAGCTAGCGTTTGCGGATCTAAATATTTTAGGTAGTTTTCCACTCTGCTCGGCCTCGTGTTCGTCGACAGGGATGGCCTCGACCAGGCGGGCGATGATGTCGTCGGAGCGGAGTCCCTCCGCCTCGGCGTTGAAGTTGGTGATGATCCGGTGGCGAAGGACCGGGCCAGCCACCGACTTGATGTCCTCGATCGAGACGTGATACCGACCGTAGAGCACGGCCCGGGCCTTGGCGGCGAGCACGAGGTACTGGCTGGCCCTGGGCCCGGCCCCCCAGCTCACGTAGTCGCGGATGAACTCGGGCACTTCCTTGTGGCGCCGGGTGTTTCGGCTCAGACGGATGGCGTACCGGGCCACGTGGTCCGCGATCGGGACCTTGCGGACCAGGTCCTGAAGACCCAGAATGTCCGCTCCCGAGAGAATCTTGCTAACGCTCGGTTTGAAGCCCGATGTCGTCAGACGGACAATATCCAGCTCTTCGTCCTCAGTCGGGTAATCGACGAGGATGTTGAGCATGAATCGATCGAGCTGCGCCTCGGGAAGCGGGTAAGTCCCCTCCTGCTCGATCGGGTTCTGCGTTGCCAGAACGAAGAAAGGGTCGGGCAATCGGTGCCTCTCACCGCCGACCGTCACTTGCCGTTCCTGCATCGCCTCCAGGAGTGCGGCCTGGGTCTTTGGCGGGGTCCGGTTGATCTCGTCGGCCAGAACGATGTTGGCGAAAATCGGTCCGCGAAGGAACTTGAACTGTCGGACTCCGGTCGCCTTGTCTTCCTGGATGACCTCAGTCCCGGTGATGTCTGACGGCATCAGGTCGGGGGTGAACTGGATTCGGTTGTAGCTGAGGTTCAACGCATCAGCCAGGGTATGGATCATCAGCGTCTTGGCAAGGCCCGGCACGCCAATCAGCAGGCAGTGGCCCCGGGCGAAGATCGCGATGAGTAGTTCCTCCAGCACCGCATGCTGGCCCACGATCACCTTGCCCATCTCCGACCGGAGCCGCGTGAACGCGTCCCTCAGTCGTGCGACGGCCGCCAGGTCGTCGTCGCTGGGCCGGATCTCGTCGTTCGTCGCGTCGCTCACGATGGAACTCCTCACGAAGAAATCGGAAGATGGGGAAGAATCACGAAGATCACGACAGGAGACGGACATCACCAAGGCCCATCCCGTGCCACCCTCGCTCTCTCTTGAGATTCTTGAACTTACTTGCACGTCCCAATGCAAATCATATTTTGTTTGAAATCCTTCGGATTCCCCGCGGTTTCTCCCGGGTCTACCGATCGCGGGCCCCCAGTCCCCAGAGGCCGCGGGGTGTGGCGATGACGGCGCCAAGCTGGTCGGGGTTGAAGGTGACGGCCTCGGCAACCTCACCAGGCTCGGGCAGGTCGGCCGCCCTGTTCCCGGCCGGGAAGACGAGCCGCTGGACCAGCGCGCCGGTCTCGCGGCGGCGGACGATCACGGGGACGGTCTCCAGATCGACCCCCTGGCCTGGCGCCGGCAGGCGGGGATAGGCAACGACGTGGTCGGGAGCGAGGCTCAGCGACCAGACCGAGTCCTCGGCGGAGGTCGTCCATTTCTCCGTCCACGAGGCGTCGCCGGTTCTCAGATCGATGGCGCGAAGCGTTACCTCGGTCCGGAACCGCGAGACACAGTAGAACCGTGTTTCGTCAAACGCCATCGCCGCTGGCCTTCGGCTCATGTCCTCAAGGCCCAGAAGACACGACCAGCGCTTGGACCCGGTGGCCGGGTCGAGACGGATCAAGGTCCGACCCTCGTGGAGGATTAGCACCAGCCCTCCTCCTCCGAGCAGACAGGGCGGGCCGCGGGCAGGCAGGACATCGCTCTCGCGGTACTCCCAGGTAAACTGGCCAGTGTTCAGGTCGAGTTTTCGGACGGTCTTCGGATCGATCACCACAAGCGCGGAGTCATCGTCTACTGGCAGCGCCGGCCGTTCCAGTCGTTCCGGCTCTGCCAACGGGCGCCGGACCATCGGACGTCCGTCCTCCGTTCGAAGGACCAGAAGCTGGTTCGGTTTGTCCACGTTCAGGACGATCCGCTCGGGCCCTACCCAGATATGGGGGTTAATTGAACCCGGCCGGGCCGCTGTAAACGACCAGTCCACTGCGCCGGTCTCGCCGTCGAGGGCGACCAGCTCGTTCTTTCCCTTCAGGCAGAAGACGCGCCCCTTGACCAGGCGGAACTCGTTCAACTCCGGACGAGGCCCCCCCGAGCCCAGTCCACCGGTGCTGGCCTCGACGGCCGCGAACGGATCGGGTCGAGCGCCGGAGCCGGTGTCCCCGGCGGTGTTGCCCGGCCGATATCGCCATTGCACCGCCCCGGTCGACAGGTCGAGAGCCACCACCTGGCCAGGACCGCCGACAATCAGCCTGTCGACCAGGTAGCCGGCCCAGGTCACCGACGTTCCGATCCGGGCCGACCAGCTTGTTGACCCGTCCGAGGCGTCGATCATCCGCAGGGTTTCCCGTTCGCTCAGGACAATCCGACTCGCATCCAGAGAGGGGACTACCCCCTCCGTGGAGAGCGCTCGGATCGCCCGTTCCGCCGACGACGATCGGTGCCATCGACGAAACATCGGCGGAGATGGCGGCGATCGATGGCGGTCGGAGAGCAGCCTCGGATACGGCCCGGTCGCCAGCACCCGCTCGACCCGATCCGCGTACGACGCTCCGCCTGACTTGGGATGCAAGCCGGGATATCGGGTCGCCAGTTCGAGATAAGCATCCCGCGCCGACACGTGGAGTCGACGGGCGTCGTAGATTCGGGCGAGTGCCCAGAGGGCTTCGGCCCGCTCGTGGTCGTCCACGCCCGAGGTCAACAGCCGACGATACGCTCGCGTTGCCTCGGACATCCGACCGGACGACTCCTCCAGCGCCGCGAGCTCCCGAAGCGCCTCGGGCACCACCCGCGCCGCCGGGTAGTCGCGGCCGACCTGGTCCAGCAGGTCCATGTCCTTTTCCTTGCGACCACGCTCGAGCAGTTCGGAAGCTCGCTTGTCGTAGCTGGCATAGGCCGCGCGTCCCCGGGTGCGGAGGATCGACGCCAGTCGATCGGAGACCAGCAGGTCGGCCCGGATCGTCCTTCGACCGTCGTCCGCAGCCACGGGGAGCGGCCGAAGTCGAGGATCAAGCAGGACCGACTCCAGCGCATCGACTGCTTCGGCCGGCCGGTCGGCATCAAGCTGTACCTCCGAGAGCAGAAGCCGGGCTTCCAGCCGGTCCGGGTCGGTTCGGGCCACCTCGAACGCCGACTCTAGCTCCACGACGGCCCTGCCCCACTCCCGTTCACGACGAAGCCGCGCCGCTCTTAGGATCCGCATCCGGAAGAGGTGATCTCGGGCAGCCCCGGCCAGCGGGATTCCGTCGATGGTCTCATCGGGGCGCGCCTTCTCAATCGTTTCGCGATACGACGCCAGCGCCAGTTCGTCGCGGCCGGTCGCCTCGGCGGCCCTCGCCAGGCGGTAATAGTTCCCGGCCCGCGCTGGTGCCTCGACAATCTCCCGGCGATATCGATCGATCAGCCGGCTATTCTGGCAAAAAACGACCAGACCGTCCGACTGCGCCACGATCAAATAGCCATCGCCTGCCGCGAGGTTGCCGCCTTCGGTGTGGTAGGTTTCGGCCAGCATGATCGGAGGACCAGCCTTCAGTCCGGTCCGCTGATCGAGTACCTGAATCTCACGCTGGGTCGGCCAGTAGATCAGGTCGCCAGCGAGCAGACCTCGACCGTACCCCTCCAGCGACTTGTTCGCCGCATCGGGCCAGGCCCCCGCCAGCTTCCCGTTCTTCACGTCGAAGAGTAACACTCGGTCGCCCGTGACGACCAGCCGTCCCCGGGCGACACCCAGCACGTGTGCCAGCTTCACATCGTCGGCAATCGGTTCGGTCTTCCAGAGCAAACGCCCGCTTCCCGAATCGAAGGCGTAGATCACGTCCGAGTCCGCCGGAGCGACCATCACCCGGCCGTCATCGACCACCGCCGGGTTCAGGTCGCGGTCCCCCGGTTGACCGAAACGGTTGATCTCCTGCCGAGGGTAGGTTGCGACCCACTGGATCGAACCCGTCTCGGCTTCAATCGCAATCACAGCTCCGAGGTTTGTCTGGTAATAGAGCGTCGAGCCGTCGAGCGAGAGCAGCCGGTGCCGGTAGTCTCCCGGAGTGGGGCCACTGATCGTCTGCATTCCGAAGGCGTTCTGGAACAAATCCGGTTCCGGGGTCGCGGTCCCCAGGTATCGAATCCACTTCTTCTCGCCAGTCTCGGCGTCGAAGCAGGCGACGTAGATCATCGTCTGCTGGCCGTGGTCGGTGATCGCCGCATAGACATTTCGTCCGTCGGCGACCGGACTCCCCTCGAAGTTTGTCGCCGCCATTCGCCCTCCCTGGCGATGTGGCAACTCGAGGTTGATCGAACGCACTTCCCAGAGAAGCTTGCCCTGAGTGTCCCAGTCGAGCGCCACGATCGAGCTGTTGCCCGGCTCGGCGGAAATGGGGCGGGGGCGAAACGTGGAGGCCACCATACCGGCCGAGCCCATCCGAGCGAAGATCCGCCGTCCAAAGGTCGTCAACGTGTACCTCGGGATCGAACTCGGCGCCTGCGTCGCTCGAACCACTCCCTGTCCTTCGGGGTCGTGACGCCAGGCCGGCAGCACTGGCCTCGGCTCGCCCGTTTCGGCGTCGGCCGGCCGATCGCTCAGGTTGTACGCCAGCACCTTGGAACCGTCGCAGACCAGCACTTGATCGCCCAGCACGATCGGATGATAAGCCAGCAGGGCGGCGGGCCTGGCCTGCGAGGCGGCCGAGGGACGAATCCCCACCAGACCACCCTTGCCAGTCGCCACCTTTTCCAGCTCGACTCGCCACTGTACCTGGCCGACATCGATCGGACCGGGAAGAATTCGGGTCCGATTCGGGGCGCCCGCGAAGGTGGGCCATCGCCCGTCGGGTTGACCTCCCATCGAAAGCCGATCCCCGGCGACCGCCTCTTTCACGATCGCAACGTAGGAACCGTTCCGACCGGCGAGCGAACCCGAAGCGCCCGGATAACGAGCAGCGAGTGCGGCAAGGTCGGACGGGCCGGGCAAATGCCCCTCCGCCGCCCGACAGAGCCACTGCTTCGCCGCCACCTTCGCCAGGTCGACGGAAGGATCCGGGTGGACCATCGCCCCGGAATCACCAGGGCGGTCGGGGACGAGTTGGCCGTAATACGAAAGTGCCTCGCCAAACCGCCCGTTCTGGAAAGCCAGGTCGCCGAGCAGGTCCAGGGCCTCGTCTCCCCACGAACTGCAAAACGCTTCGGAAACCACCCGGCGAAGCAACTCGGGGTCGCGCCCGGCCAATCCCTGCTCATACCACCGCCGGGCCATGGAATCGACCCGCTCCCGGTATATCGCCCGTGCCTCCGGTGGCAGTTCGGCGATCCGACCATGGCAGTATTTGCGGCCGTCAACGTACAACTCGAACTCGCCCGGAGTGGCAGGATCGACCTTCGGTACCCGCGCCACCTTCTCGCCAAACCGCTCGATGACCTTCTGATAGAGGTCGATCGACTCCTTCCATTGACGATCCCGCGCCTGGTTGGCCGCGTTTCGGAGCAGTCGCTCCGCGTCCTCGCTATCATTCGGATAAAATCGAGAACCGCTTCGCGCCGCCTGCGCCAGGGCCGGACGATCGCACGCCCAGGAGACCACCAGAAGCCCCAGAATCAAGAGCCAACGGGTCGGCCTGACCGTTGCTGCAAACTTCACAGGCATGCTTCGATCGACCCGAGGCGATCGGGACCTATTCATCGCCTGTCCCTCCTCGCTTATGCGCCCCAAGGGGAGCCGTCCGTGCCTCGATTGGAACCGATTCCTCCGGCGGACCCACGCAACGACATCGATCTCCAATGGCTCCGTTCTTGGAGTCAGGTCCGGCCATGGTCCCGTGACGGGTCCTCGGGCAACCGAAGGTCGGGCTCTAGCGACCGCGAGGCATGGGGCAGGATCGAGAACTTGCCCATTTCTCTAGATCCAAGTCATCATCCGACATTATAAGCTCCCGCCCCTTGAAAGCAAATTCGATACCAACTTCCAAAAAGAGACTCCAAGACACCCCTTCATCGATCGGACCTCGATCCTTTGAGGAGAAAGCGACCGAGTCCATCGCTCCCTCCCCCCTTCCTCGCCGAACCGGTTGGTCGGTCCTGCCTGGAAAACAGGCAGGACCGGCCCATGGAAGGAATCGGTGAAGTCCGAAACGGTTGGACCATCACCCGATCGCCGCATCGTTCCTCAGGACTTTACCTTCGCCGGATCCAACTGGATCGCGCCGACGTCCGTCACTTGCCCTGCCTCAACCTTGATCGGCATCCCGCGTCCGGCGCCCTTGTTCGCGTAACCGACCTTCTCCTGCCAGATCACGAGATTTTGCGTCCCGGCCGGAACGCCCTCGATCTGGAAACTCCCGTCCTTCCCCGTCGTCGTGAAAAAAGGATGATCGAAGACCATCACATACGACTGCATCCAGGGATGGATATCGCAGAGGATTTTCACCGGGAGTCGTTCAGGGACGAGGTGGATCTCGAGTTGTCCGCCCGTGGCGACGTTTTGATTGAGGCCCGGATTATTGAAGGCAACGAGGCGGACGTTGTGGTTGATGCCCGCATCACTCGACTTCACGACAAGCGTTTGATCCTTGTAGATCGCTGTCAGGTAGGGGAGAAACTCGCAGTTCGACTGATCGATCTCCACCTTCGGCTTTGAGGCCAGAAGCTTCTGGATAGCCCCCTCATTCGAGCCCTTGGGTCTTGAAATATAGGCAAAGGCATATTCCACGCCCTTCGTTGCCGGATCAACCACCAGCTCGCGCGAGAGAATGGGCTTGGTACTGGCGCAAACCTGCGGATCCTTCTCGGCTTTCCCCTTCTCGCAGAGTACCCGGATCGGGGGGATCTCATCGCCGCCCCAGACCAACCGTCCCTTGATGGTCCCGTACTCACCCTGACCGACCGCGGCGACGGCCATGGAGGCGGCGAGCGTCGGCGACCCTGAAGACTGGGGTGGGGCCATCAGTGCCAGAACCGGAATCACGAGTGCCAGGAAGGGGACGTGACGGCCGCGAATCGCGGCGGGACCGACATTAGACCTCATGGAGTCTCTCCTCGTTGAGTGATTCGTCAGGCGGCCGGCGGGAGGGAAGGACCCGAGAGATTCGGGCTAGGTAGGTCCCGGGACGCTCAGCCACCCGGGACCATTGGCAAGGCTTGATGGCCCTGGGTTGTCGACCGATTATCCCAAACCCCAATACCGCCGGGAAGCCGTCAGCCTCTCCGTCATCCTCGACCGGAATCAGGCCCTGTCTCGGTGACCGTCGCGTACCACTTCTATCTAATAGATTGCCCCTGTTTCGATGTTTCCAGAAAAGCCCCATAAAAAAATCGAGGCCAATCATTCGGCATTCTCGATCGAAACAGTGTTTCCGCTCGATCTCCTCCTCGATCTCGGCGGTCCTATTCCTTCTCGGTGTCGGCCGACTTCGCTGGCGCGGCCTTGGGGGTGAGCTCGGGCTGCGTCGACGACTTCGTCGATGTCGAGGGATCGGGGATAACGACGGCGATATCCTTGTCAGCAGGCTGGTCGGAGCATCCGGCCGTCGCGATCAGGAGGACCATCGCCATTGAGGCCGTGGCAAAAATCCATCGGCGAGCCATTGGGTTTCCTTTCCGGTTCGATGCGGGATTCAGACGGTATCAAACATTTCGAGGGTACTGGAAACCTCGTGTAGTCGTGCGGTCAGATACGATCGAATCTCATCGTTGGTGTTAAGCTGAAGAACGTGGTGGGCGTAGCGCTCGGCCTGTGCCGTCGAGACGGAGGCCAGAAGGGCCTTGATGGTCGG
>DAHZZC010000920.1 GCA_027435495.1 Planctomycetales bacterium | reverse complement strand
TGGGCGACCGCGACGATCAGCAACCCCGCGGCGATCAGCCACCAGACCGCCCCCTCGCGCGGCGGGCGCCCGCGCTGGGCGAGAGCTTTCCAGGCTCGCCGGCGCCGCGATCGCGCCCGCAGGGCCCAGAGGATCAAGAATCCCCAGGCCGCCAACAGCCAGAGCCGATCGGGATGGACGAAGATCATCGGCCGCCTCCGAGACGTCCGGAGAGGCGCCGGAGCACCTCATCAAGTTCTGCCTTGCAGGCGAACGCCGCCCCCTCGATATCCTGGCCGGAGCCGACCCGTTCGCGGCAACGATCCCGGGCGGCGCGGACGGCGGCCAGCGCCCCGCCCGCCGCAGCAACCGCCGACCGCCAGGCCCCGATCTCGAAGCGGTGGGGCGCCGAGGCGCGTCGGGCGCAGATGACCTCGGCGTGCATTGATTCCGCGATCATGGCCCGGAGCATCCGATCGCCATCGGGAATCCGGCCGAGGGAGAAGAGCGCTCGAATCGCCTCGGCCCGCGGGCTCCACCGTTTCTGATGCCAGTGATGGAGCCTCGGGCCTGGGTCGAGCAGCCCCTGGAACTCGAAACGGCCCTCGACGCCGGGCTCGGCGAACGCCTCATCATCCAGTAACCGCACCAGAGCGGGGATCGCGTCGGCGACCACAGGCGCATCGAGTGGCATCGCCGCGATCCAGCAGGCCGATCGGGCGCGCACGATGGGATGAGGATGGTTGAGGGCCTCGAGGAAATCCGAGGTTCCCGCCACCGAGTCCGAGCCGATCTCCATCGATCGGCGGATGAAGGCGATGGAATCGCAGGCACGCGTCGGGACGTACGGGTCGCCTTTCCGCTCGTTCATCACCTCGAGGGCCGGCAACGCCGGAGCGGCCGCGGGGCCGAGCGTTGCGAGCCAGTCGGCGGCTCCGATGGAAACCTCACGATCGCCCGCGTCACGCACCGCCTCAATCGCGGTGGCGATCAGGCGAGCGCGATCCTCCGCGTAGGCGTCGGCCAGGCGGCGATCGCACTCGATCAGGGGGAGCCTTCCGTCTTGCTTTCTGGGGAAGGCGATCTCGGCAAACAGCTCGCGGACGCCCCAGTCCGGCGGCCGTCGGATCGGGGCGACCTGCTTCTCCAGGAATCGAGCCGCCGGGAACGACATCGAGTCGAATCGGACGCAGGAATCGTGCCGCCCCGCGAACCGAAGCGCCGCACGCTCGACGCCGGCCTGGGCCTCGTCCCGCTGGGTCGAGGTGAGCCGATCCGAGAGCGCGGCGAGCAGTCGGGCCGAGTGGCCGCAGACCGAGGGATCCTCGTCGTCGAGGGCATGGATCAGGGCCGGGACGACGCCCGGTTCGATCGCGAATACCGAGGCGCCGCGCTGCGAGAGTCCATGCGATGCCGAGGCGCGCACGCGATCGTCGGAATCGGAGAGTCGTTCGATCAGGACGGGGACGACCCGCTCGTCTGGAAGGTGCCGGACCACCTCGCGGCCCAGCCTCAGCCCGAGGCTTTGCACGGCCCGCCATCGCAACTTGTCGACACGATTCCCCGTAAGGCGCAGGATCAGTCCGCAGATGTTCGACGGCAAGCTCCAGAGACCCCTTTGCCAGATCCCTTCGGAGGGGAGCCGGGCGAGGATATCGGAGTCGTCAGCCGAGGCGTCGAAGAGTACCCGGGCGGCCGGTCCGGGAGGCAATTCGGGATCGACCATCCAGGCCCAGGCAAGGGCCGCCGCCGCGCGGACCTCTTCCGGCCGGCCCGGATCGACCCAAAGCTCGTAAGTCGCCGCGTCGGCTGCGTCGCCGTGGACGCCGAAGACGAGGATCCGCCTCGCCTGCTCGACCGGGTCCGGCTCGTGCTCGATCGCCCGGATCAGGGCCCGCTTGCCGTGGGCGCGAGTCTCGGGCCAGAGGAGCAACAACTCGGCCGCCGCTGCGGCGATGGCACGATCCGGGTTGTCGGTGAGCCGCTCATAGGTTGGGCGGCCGGCCCGGATCGCTCGGCCGACCTGCCAGGCGCAAAGGACCATCTTCCGGCAGAGGTCGGGATCGAATTCCTCCACGTCCGGTTTGTCGGGATCATAGTCGCCGGACTCGTCGGCTCTGGGAGTGACACCATCGGCGAGCATCGGCGTCGGCTCGTCGACGCCTCCTGGCGGGACGTCCAGCATCGGGTCGGCGTCGTAGGTCGGGGCATCGAGCCATCGGTTGCGGAGCGTGCGGAGGATCCGGGCCAGATCGGGAACCTCGGGCCAGCCCGCCGCCTCGACCAGGAAGGGGATTGATGCCACGGTCGCGTTATAGAAATTGCCCTGGTGGTTGACGGCGTTCCAGAAGAAACCCCAACCCTTTTCCCTCGCCGCCGGGTCGGCCGAGACCAAGTCGCGAAGCATCTTCGGGACGTCCCTCGCCCGGCCGTAGGCGTGAACGAGTCGATTCCAGTCGACGCGGAGCAGGTCATCCCACATCGCGGCCTCCGAGAGTCAGGGGAGCCGGCGGAGCCGCCCCTGCGCCAGCAGGCGGTCGGCGAGGATCAGGCCGAGGGCGATCGCGGCCCAGACCTCGTAATGCTCATCATATCGCGTGAGGATCCGCCCGCGGACGTCGCTCTTCTCCAGCCGGTCGATCTCGCGAAAGACGTTGTCCAGCGCGTCGGCGTCGTCGGCCAGTCGCGAGATCCCACCGGTGGTCCTCGCGATCGATTCGAGAAGTTCGAGGTTCGGCCCGGCGACCTCGGAGACGGTCGCCTGCCCGGTGCGCGGGTCACCGCCGTGAACAACCCCCTCGCCGAGACGCCCGATCCCGACCGTGTGGACGATCACGCCCAGGTCTCGGGCGAGCACCGCCGCATCTTCAGGGTTGGGGAAGCGAGCCCGCGACGGCTGGTTCCGGCCGTCGGTCAGCAGGACCAGCACCTTGCGCCTCGGCGGCGACTCGACCGCCGCCCCCAGCGCAAGGGCGATGGCGTCGCCGATGTTGGTCCCATCGTCGCCGGCGCGGGCGGTCCGGATCGAGTCGGTGACCTCAACGAGGAACTCATGGTCCGGGGTCGGCGGGCAGAGCAAATCCGGGAAATTGGCGAAGGCGACCAGGCCGATCAGGTCGTCGGGGCGTCCGACGACGAACCGGGCGAACGTCGACCGAGCCGCCGCAAGTCGAGAGATTGTCCGCAGGCCGCCGTCGGCCGGGAAGTCCACCGTTTTCATGCTCGAGCTGCGATCGAGCGCCACCACGATCGCGACGCCCTTACCGGCGATCCGCGTCTCGCCGCCGACCGTCCGCGGCCGGGCCAGCCCCGCCGCGACCGCCGCAATCGCCAGTCCCCGCAGGAGCGGCGGCAACCACCGAAACCACGTCCACCCCGGACGACCCCTCGGGCCGAACCCCGCAAAACCCGGCCAGGCCACCCTCGGCCGATACCGCTCCAACAGGATCGGCACCGGGACCAGCACCAAAAGCCAGAACCATCCAGGATGGGCGAAGTTGGTCATTTGTACTTCGTAATTTGTAATTTGTTATTGGTAATCGGTTCCTGGCCCGTGGTGCCACATCGAACATATGGCCAACCGGTGAAAAGGAGCAATCGAGGCCAATATCGACGAGCAAAAGCCGGCAACCACCAACTACCAACAACAAATTACAAAGGACTAATAACAAGAGCCCTCGCCGCCAATGCCCGGAGCAGGGCTGATTCGGGGTCGGGGTCGAGGACGGTGAGATGTCCCATCTTGCGGCCGGGAGCGGGGTCCTGCTTCCCGTAGAGGTGGAGCGAGACGCCCGGGTCGTGGGCGAGGGCGAGGTCCCATCTCGGCTCGCCGCTCGCCGCAATCCAGAGGTCACCCAGCAGGTTGACCATCGCCGCAGGACGGGCCAGGTCGGTCCCGCCGAGCGGGAGCCCGCAGACGGCGCGCACCTGCTGCTCGAACTGGCTCGCCGGCGCGGCCTCGATCGTCAGATGCCCTGAATTGTGCGGGCGGGGCGCAATCTCGTTGACCAGCAAGCGGCCGTCGCGGCCCAGGAAAAACTCGACGCAGAGGACCCCGATCGTCTCCATCGCCTGCGCGACGCCCAGCGCCATCTCGCGCGCCTCCATCGCCACGACCGGCCCGACCGGCGCCGGCATCACCGTCGTGTCGAGGATGTGGCGATCGTGGCGGTTGAGCGCCAGCGGATAGCAGGCGGCGCGGCCGTCCCGACCTCGGGCAACCACCACCGACGCCTCGGCGACGAAGTCCACCCACCCCTCCGCGACACAGGCCGCGCGGCCGAGGTCGTCCCAGGCGGCGGCGGCCCGACCGGCCGCGTCGACCCGGATCTGCCCCTTGCCGTCGTAGCCCGAGGCGGCCGTCTTGAGGATCATCGGCAGGCCCAGCACCCGGACGGCGGCCTGCACTTCCTCCGGGCTCCGCACCGGGCGCCAGGGAGCATGTGGGATGCCGTGCCGGGTCAGGAACGCCTTCTCACGCAGCCGGTTCTGTGCCGTCCAGACCGTCTTCCAGCCCGGCCGGACCGGTCGGAACCGTGAGAGCCACCGAAGCGCCGGCGCCGAGACGTTCTCGAACTCGACTGTCACCGCCTCGGCCCGGTCGCGGAAGGCGCGCAGGGTCGCGACGTCCTGATCGCGCCCGACGACCGACCAGTGCGCGACCTGCGCCCCGGGCGCATCCTCGTGCTCAGCCAGGACACCGGCGCGGTATCCCATCCGCTGCGCCGCCTGGAGGAACATCCGGCCAAGCTGCCCACCGCCGATGACGCCGAGTGAGGCCGGCGGGAACAGCGGCGGGGCTTCGGGACGATCGGGATCGGGTCGGTGGCTCATCCGGGCGTCTCTCCCACGGCGTCGGTCTGGGCCTGGCGGAACCGGGCCAGTGCCTCGCGGAGGGCGGGGTCCTGCCGGGCCAGGATCGCGGCGGCCAGCAGCCCCGCATTCGCGGCGCCCGCGGCGCCGATCGCGAGCGTTCCGACCGGGATGCCCCTCGGCATCTGCACGATCGAGAGCAGCGAGTCAACCCCGCGCAAAACCTTGCTCTCGACTGGGACGCCCAGCACCGGCAGGATCGTCATCGACGCCAGCATCCCCGGCAGATGGGCCGCGCCGCCGGCCCCGGCGATCAGCACTTGCAGCCCGCGCCCCTCAGCCTCGCGCGCGTACTGGACGAGGCGATCGGGCGTCCGGTGCGCCGAGACGATCCGAGCCTCGCACGGGACGCCCAGCAAGTTCAGCACCTCGACGGCGTGCCGCATCGTCTCCCAGTCCGACTGGCTCCCCATCACCACGCCGACGATCGGCGCCCGCCCGGTCTCGCTCTCGGTCGTCATGCTTCAGTCGCCCCGTCGCTTCTTCTCCGACCATCGATCGGCGTAGGAAAACAGTTCCTTCAGGTCGAGCACGAAGCCCGGCAAGAGCGGCGATTCGAACGCCTGCCCCTCGGCGAAAACCTGTACCTCGTCCGGCTCGCTGGTGAAGCCGTAGGCGGTGAGCGTGCGCTGGAACCGGTCGATCACCCAGGAGGCGCGGATGCCGGCCTCGCGATACTCGGCCCGCTTGACGATGTAATCGCGATCCTGGTTGACCTTCCCCTCGGAGACAAACTCGACGGCGATCGTCGGGATTTCGCCCTTCTCGGGGAGTCGTCCGAGCCCCGCCCAGATCGCCCGATCGAGGCGTCGACGGTCCTGGCCGCCCCGGGTCTCGATCTCTTCCTCGGGCAGCGTCGAGTCGAGCGCCCGCCCCTGGGGGTGGCCGGTCTGATACTGGATGAGCCAGTAACCGAGCATCTGGTTGGGATCGCGTTCCTGACGAGAGGGTGTCGGCGAGACGACGAGGACTCCGTGGATCAGCTCGTAGCGCCAGCCTTCTTCGTAATGTGCGCGGTCGAACTCGACCGGTGTGAGCAGCATCCCGGCCGAGCGGGGCCCGAGCCGAAGCTGGGCGGTCTTCGAGGAACTCGCGGATGCGATCGACATCATCGGGCCTCGCGGGTCGTTCACGCCCCGCCGGGGACGCGACATTCCGTATTCTACCCCAGAATGACGGACGGAACGATCCAACTTGCCAGATCCGCCAGGGCCGTTTCATTCTCAGATCGGGGTTGACAGGATTTCGAGAGCTTTCTCGGGGTGGCAGACGTAATGGCGTGTTGCTGCCGCGGCGCTCTTGTGCCCCTGGCGATCGAACAGGAAGACGACGATGTTCCTCAAGGCC
>DAHZZC010000919.1 GCA_027435495.1 Planctomycetales bacterium | reverse complement strand
GCATCGCTGAGATCGCTGGGATAGGGCCGGCGGGGTTGGGTGTTCATGGGAAAACTCCGAAGAGAGCGGCGGAAACACGAGCCGAAATTAGCCCCGACCCATGTAATCTGTCCAGAGACCCGCGGTTCCCGCGCCCGTTCTGAGTCGGTTCGGCCGCGTTTCTCTGAGAGCCGGATGGGCTCTGCGCGGCTGCTGTCGAGGCGGCGAGCGAGGCCATCATCAGAATCAGGAGGGGTCGGTAAAGACGTATCATGGTCATTGAACCTTTCGATTTTCAGCGAGCCAGGGACACGGAAGGAAAAGATCGTTAGGAGATCCGTCCGGGGCTACCGGCACGGATGGTAGGGCCTCACCAACTCCGTGGAGATCGCGAGGACCCATCCGCTCGACGGAGGGTCCCATGCGGCTCAGGAGACAACGGCATCGCGGGCTAACACCGTCACCACATCCGACCGAGGGTCGGCGGTGTCTCAGTCGGCAGGAGCAGGCGACAGCCGCCTCATCGGCGGGAGGACGCCGGATGAGGTCTGGAGACAGCGAGTTGCATCATTCCGAATGCCGGCTTGAAACATCATGGGATGTTCAAGAAGCTGCATTCGTCGATTGGATCATCCTGGACGATGCCCATCGCCAGCCTGTTCGGTGGTCGGTTCCCCGTCTCCGGAGATTCGAGCCACTTCGGGCGCAGGAAGCCTGACGACTCCCTGCACGCGACCGGCGCAAGAAGTCGAGAACTGGCGAAAGGGAGCCCCACGTCGGGCCGGGTCAACAGCGCAGAGGAATGATCAATCCGAAGGGCTCGGCGCTTCCTCGGGTTCTTACCGAAGGGATCTGGAGATCCGGTAAGGTCGCGGGGCCAAGATCGGTTCCCCGGGTGATCCGGGGATTGCCGTCGACCCGAACCGACTTCATCCGAAATCGCCGGGGAACGAAGGCGATCAGGAATGACTGGCGAGGGCAGGAACCGAGGTGCGCATCGGGGCGGGGATCGGTCGCCATTCGGCGGAACGCCGGGAACCCGCCGGGCCGTCGGGCCGGATGAGATCCGACCCTTGGAGGGACGAGTGAGCACGCCGCCAGCAGGAGCAGGAATGTAATTCGATGCCAGGACATCTGGCAAGCCCCCGGAGATCCAGTGATGGATTTACCCAGGCGGATCCCGAACCTGAACATACGATTAACATAGCCGACTATTTTCCTCGTGTCAAGTGGGGCTGTGTCCATCCAATTGTCACTTTTGGAGGACGAGGCACAACCATCCGGCGAACTTCGGGCGGACGGGCGTCCCAATAATAGGGAAGTCGAGAGTCACGCGGGCCCACTTCGCCCGGTCCGAGGGCGGCTTGACGCCCCGGGCCAGGCTGCTATAAGATTCGATTTTCCATAGACTTAATGCTTGGATTACCCGTATCCCCCGAGGCGGTGTGGCGATGGAACTGCTGACTGAGATTTGGGATAAGACGACGGACGCTCTCTCGGCGGTCTCGGAGGGGATCTCCGAGGGGCTGATTCGGATGTTTGGCAGCTCGAACGAGCGTCGGATTCGGCAGATGCGTCCCATCGTGGCTCGGATCAATGAGTTCGAGCCGAGTATGACCGTGCTCACGGACGAGGAACTGCGGGGAAAGACCGCCGAGTTCCGTCGGCGGCGGGCCCAGGGGGAGTTGCTCGATCAGTTGCTCCCCGAGGCATTCGCCGCCTGTCGGGAGTCAGGTCGGCGCTTCCTCAACATGCGCCATTTCGACGTTCAGTTGATGGGTGGGATGGTTCTGCACGGCGGGAATATCGCCGAGATGGTCACCGGTGAAGGGAAGACGCTGGTAGCGACCCTCGCCGCCTATCTGAATGCTCTGGAAGGTCGAGGGGTCCACGTCGTCACGGTCAACGATTATCTTGCCCGGCGCGACGCCGAATGGATGAGCCCGCTCTATCTCGGCCTGGGGATGACCGTCGGCGCGATCCAGTCGGAGATGGACTCCGCCGAGCGGCAGGAAATCTACGGCCGCGACATCACTTACGGGACCAATAATGAGTTCGGCTTCGACTACCTTCGCGACAACATGAAGCCGACCCGGGAGCTTCAGTCGCAGGGCGAGCTCTGCTCCGCGATCATCGACGAGGTTGATAGCATCCTGATCGACGAGGCCCGGACGCCCCTGATCATCTCGGGCCCGGCCTTTGACGATGTCCGCAAGTATGCCGAGGCCGACCGGATCGCTCGACAACTCCGTCGCGACGCCCATTTCGAGGTCAAGGAGAAGGAGCGCACCTGCCATCTGACCGACGATGGCGTCCGTGAGGCCGAGCGGATCGCCGGCATCGAAAGCTTTTACACGCCCGGCAACATGGAATGGCCCCACCTTATTGATAATGCCCTCAAGGCTCACCACCTCTACCGCCGCGACCGGGATTACGTGGTCCAGCCCGACGGTGAGGTCGTGATTGTCGACGAGTTCACCGGCCGGCTCATGGTCGGGCGGCAGTGGTCCGACGGTCTGCACCAGGCGGTCGAGGCCAAGGAACGGGTCAAGATCAAGGAGGAGAACCAGACCCTCGCCACGATCACACTCCAGAACTTCTTCAAGCTCTACAAGAAGCTCTCGGGGATGACCGGCACGGCGATGACCGAGGCGACCGAGTTTTACAAGGTTTACGGCCTTGATGTCATCGCGATTCCGACCAACCGCGAGCTTTCACGGATCAACCACGCCGACGTCATCTTCCGCTACGAACGCGAGAAGATGCAGGCAATGCTCGACGAGATCCGGGAGGTCCACGAGACCGGTCGGCCGATCCTCGTCGGCACCGTCTCGATCGAGAAGTCCGAGGAAATCTCGGAGATGCTCTCGCGGTACGGCATCACACATCAGGTTCTCAACGCCAAGTACCACGAACGTGAAGCGGAGATCGTGGCGCAGGCGGGCCGTCGCGGAGCGGTGACGATCGCGACCAACATGGCTGGCCGGGGCACCGACATCATCCTCGGCGGCAACCCCGAGTTCATGGCCTGGGCCGACCTGAAGCGGCTCACCGACGAGGACGGGCGCTCGCTCTACCCGTCCCGACTCGAGGTCCCGAAGGAGGTCTGGGAAGAGGCCGTCGCGAAGTACGAGCCGCAGATGAGGGCCGAGGGCCGCGAGGTCGCCGCGTTCGGCGGGCTGCACATCATCGGGACCGAACGGCACGAGAGCCGACGGATCGACAACCAGCTTCGAGGCCGCTCCGGCCGGCAGGGAGACCCTGGCAGCAGCCGGTTCTTCCTCTCCCTCGAAGACGACCTGATGCGGAAGTTCGCTGGCGAATGGGTCTCGGCCGTTCTCACCCGGCTTGGGATGCAGGAGGGCGAGGCCATCGAGAGCCGGATGGTCAGCCGACGGATCGAAGGCGCGCAGAAAAAGGTCGAGGAACGGAACTTCGATATCCGCAAGAACCTCCTCGAATACGACGAGGTCATGGACGAGCAGCGGAAACGCGTCTACTCGTTCCGCCAGGGCCTTCTCGACGGCGCCTCTCCCAAGGAGATGGTCCTTGAGATGATCGACAGCCAGATCCAGGAGGCCGCCAACCGGTTCCTCGCCGACGACTATGGAGCCGCCAGCTTCGCCGAGTGGGTTGGCCAGCGGCTCGGCGTCGAGCTGACGGCTCGCGACATCCGGGGCACCAGCTTTGAGGATGCTGTCGAGATCGCCCGCAACAAGGCCGATCGCCAGCTACATGAGTCGATCCGGGAATCGCTCGACGAGAACCTGCCGCTCGATTCCGACCCCTCAGAATGGACCTGGCAGGCCCTGATCCGATGGGCGAACGACCGCTTCGAGCTGAACCTCAAGGATCGCGATCTCAAGAAGCACATTCGGACCGACGGCGAGGACCTTCTGGAGGGTCGCAATAACCTGGAGGAATTCCTCTACGAGCAGGCCTCGGCCTCGCTTCAGAAGATCGATCTGGATCCGGCCAAGGAATTTCTCCTACCCAACTGGGGCCGTCGATCGCTCAGCGGGTGGGCCCACCACAAGTTCACCCTGGCGATCGACCCGGCGGGTTGGACCGGGCTCGACCGGGCCGAGATTGTCCGTCGGATCAAGGCCGAGGCCCGAAGACTCTACACCCAGAAGGAAGCCGAGCTGCCGGCCCGGATCGCGATGCTCCGGTTCCTGGCCGAGCGCGACGCCTTCGGCACACCACGGTACGACCGTGATGGGCTTGCGGCCTGGGCTTCCGACCGGTTCCACATCGTGATGGACGCCGAGGAGCTCCGGCCGCTGCTTCGGCCCGAGATCGAGGCGCGAATCCTCGAGATCGCCCGTCAGCACTATCAGGGTGGACGACTTGCCGACGAGCTGGAATCCCGACTCGAGGCCGCCGGGCTCTCGCGTCATCGCGAGAACCGGGCGAAGGAGGTCGCGGCTCCGAATCCCGCTGCTCTCCGCGACCTGGCAACCTGGGCCCGCCAGGAACTTGGAGCCGAACTGGTCGA
>DAHZZC010000918.1 GCA_027435495.1 Planctomycetales bacterium | reverse complement strand
GGCGGATACATCTGGTTCTCGCTCTCGTAGTTCATCGCGGCGAGGGCGAGCTGCTTGAGGTTGTTGGTGCATTGGGCGCGTCGGGCGGCCTCGCGCGCCGCCTGGACGGCGGGCAGGAGCAGGGCGATCAGAACCGCGATGATCGCAATCACCACCAGAAGCTCGATGAGCGTGAAGCCAGCACGGCGCCGGGACCGGCTAACGAGACCGAGTCGCATGAAAAAACCTCGTGACATTCCTTGGAGAGAAACACCGAAGATCACATGATCGATCCGGTCACCTATATTAGAACCCTGGCCCGGTGGTTGTGGTGAAGGTTGCGCGAATCTTTGCGTAAGGTGTTGTGATCGCCGCGTGCAGGGAGGGTTTGGAGGGTCATCCGCGGCGATCCGGGGGGTTTGTGGTGCGGACGGGCTCAATAGGAGTCGGAGCTGATGACCTCGCCGCCGGCGATGGTGCCGAGGCCGCGCCAGGTCAGCGGGCTGACCGAGTTCTTGATGAAGTGGACTGAGCCATCGACGAAGACGGCGTTGGCGCCGCCGGGGTGGAAGCTGCTGGCGGCCAGAGACATGTAGGTTGGTCCGCCGTCGTTCTCGTCGACCGAGTCCCAGTCCATGGCGACATTCTCGCCGGCATCGGACCGGCCTGTGGCCCGGCTGACGGTTGAGACATTCATGTTGGGGGGCATGGCGGTGGTCATTCCTGAGTAGTAGACGCCGCCGTTGTTCCAGCGGGTATGGCCGATCGGTCCGCCCGCCTTCACCTTGCCCGTCCTGGCGCCGCTGCACGAGGAGATCAGGTAGGCCAGCGCCGCGGCCGAGTTGGGTCCGGGGAGCGGGATGTTGGTCGGGGACCAGGTGCCGGTCGTTGGGTCGGATGGAGATGTGCCGGGGCTCAGGCAGCTTCGCATCTGCGGGTGGCCGATGTAGCCCTCGGCGGCGGCGACGGTGTTGCTCGTTCCGTCGGTGACCATCGCCAGCTTGCGCGAGTAGTTGGGGCCGAACATCGATCGGTTCATCGGGCCGATCGGGTTGTTGCTTCCGTTCCAGTTGACCGACCAGACGTACCAGTCGCCGTCGCAGGTTCCGTAGCTGGTCGTGGCGTCGCCGGTGCCGCCCATCGAGGCGTCGTCGAAGCGGTCGCCGGGGTCGCTCGGGCAGACGAGGAACGAGATGGAGGTGTACTCGACCGTGGTGTTCGGCGGCTTGCTGCAATTCCAGCTCCAGTTGATCGAATTGTACAGCGGCGACTGCTCCATGTAGGCCATCGCCCGAGCCAGCGCGCTCCACGACGAATTCATGTACCAGGCCCCCGTCGAACCGCCCGGCATCGGGAGCAGGACGGACGTCATCGGGTACGAACCGTTGGAGCTTTCGTAGTTGGCGAACGCCAGGCCGAGCTGCTTCAGGTTATTCGTGCACTGGGCGCGTCGGGCGGCCTCGCGCGCCGCCTGGACGGCGGGCAGGAGCAGGGCGATCAGAACCGCGATGATCGCAATCACCACCAGAAGCTCGATGAGCGTGAAGCCGGCGCGGTCGTGACGCCGGTGGGCAGCCATCAATGTCATGGAGGATTCCCTCGATTTGTTCGTGTTGAGCAGAGGGCTATTCGTGAATCACGCAATCATAGTCGGCGCATGTTATCGACTCGGAAACCTTTTGTGGTGAAGGGATCGCGTATGTGAAAAGAAGATGCTGTGATTGAAATGGATATTTCGGTTTGTTTAATGGATTTCGAGGGGAAATTCGGAGTGTTCGGCGTCGACATCGGCGGAGAGGCCCGAGGCGGCTGGGCTGGCCAGCCTGGTGGCGAGGGCGTCGCGCGGGCTCTTGATTCCGGTCTCGGTGATGGTGATCCTGTGGTGGCCGGGGACGGCGCCGTCGCCGGGTTTGTAGGTGCCGAGGGTGAAGGTGCCGTCGGCCTGGATCGGGCCGGTGGCGGGTCGGCCGTAGTCGTCGGGTTCGAAGGTGACGGTTCCCTTCGCGACTGGCTGGCCCTTGTACGTGACCTTCCCCTTCACGGGGACCAGTTCGGTTCGGACATCGGCACCGCTGCTCACCCGGGAACCGCAGCCGAGCGGGGCGAGGGCCAGCGTGAGGAGCAGGAACAGGGCGGTCGTGGAGAGGGCTCTCGGGGCGATGAGCATGGGGGGCTCCCGTGGTGGGGCGTCGCGGAACGAGGGGATGCGGGGTCCCTCGGGCGCGGTGGCCTGAATAGTCGCAATCGATCGCGATCCCATCCCTGCGATCGATGCGACGATCCTACAGGCGTCCTGTGCGGGAATCGGCGAGGAAATGGAGAAGATCGCGTGAAAGGGTGGCCCTGGATTCGGAGGATGGGGTTCAGGGGGTGGTGGTGGCGAGGGCGGGGAGGTGGGCCGGATCGTCTGGATTGGCGAGGTGGGACGAGGCGATTCGGAGGTTGATCCGGACTTCCCACCGGCCTCGGTCGTCGGCGCGGACGTGCCAGTGGGGGAGGATGGCGGAGGACTGGTAGACGCCCTCGATGCCGCCTTCGCTCCGGCTGACGGTCTGGATCGGGAAGCACCAGAGGCCGGCGGCCTGCGACCAGCCGAGTGAGACGACGAGGTCGAGCCACTCGTCGGTGAGGGAGAGACCGGTGGCGTGGGGGCGGTCGATCGTTGTGTCGAGGGTGCCGAGGCGGTCGCCGGAGGGGTCGGAATAGTAGCGGTCGGGGGCGTGGCCGGCCATGGCGGCGAGGTTGATCTCGACAGCGAAGTGCAGGCAGGCGTCGGGTGGGAGGTCTTCCAGTTCGTAGGTGACGGAGAGCGTCGGCGAGCCGGCGGCGGCCTCGATTGTCTTGCGAATCCGGATCGCGTGCCCGCCGGCGCGGCCGGGACGTTCCAGAACGGCGGCGACCCGTCCCGCCTCGCGGCGGAGGCGGGCGAGGTAGGCTCCGCCGACGAAGTCGCCCTGTTCGATCGATCGGCCGGCGATCAGATCTTCCGGCGAGGCGTCGATCGGGTAGAAGTGGTCGACCATCGCCTTGCGGGGGTGGTCGTCGTAGACGAGCAGGTTTTCCAGCCCGCTTTGTTTCATCGCGACAGAGCCCGAGCCGTCGGAGCCCCACTGATCGCCGATTTCGGAGCTGGGGCCGTTGCCCTCGGGCGATCGGGCGGCGGCGTCCCGGATGGCGGCGTGGTAGGGCTCGGGGCGTCGGTCGAGGGTCGCCAGCAGGTTGGTCAAGGCGGCTCGGGCGTCGAGTTCGTAGAGCTGCCCGCCCTGCGCCGGGCGGACCAGGGCGATGAAGTGCTCGTTCTCGATCCGGATTTCCTGGCGGGCGTCGAGGTTCCAGTCGGCGGCCTCGATGGAGGCGCGGGGTCCGGATTTGACCTCGGCCTCGTCGAGGGCGTTATCGGCGGCGATCAGGCTCCGGTAGATTGCGTTTCGGAGGTGCGGCAAGTACAGGCCGCCGAACGAGCCGTGCCAGTAGGGGCAATTGCACTGGCCCCGGTGCAGTTCCTGGCGGGCGGCCTCGAGGTAGTCGGGGTCGGCGGTGCCGGCGTCCTCCAGGGCGGCGAGGCGTCGGGAGACGGCGAGCATCCGCGTGTACATTTCATCGCATTCGGCGTATTTTGCCTTGAAATTGCGCCAGGAGCCGCCGGGGCGGAAGAAGCGGGCGACCTCGCCGCCGTCGTCGATGGATTCGACCTTGCGGACGGCGCGTCGGTAGGCGGCCTCGGCCTCGGGGGCGAGGGCCCACTCGGTCATCTCCCGGTAAGAGCCGTCGGGCAGATAGACCTTGCCGTAGGGAAGTGTGGCGTCGACCGCGCGGGCCATGGTGGTGGTTTCGAGCCAGTCGCGGTTGCCGAGGAGCATCTCGCAGAATCGGTGCAGCCAGCCCCGGGTGTAGACGTGGTCGAACGTCTCGGGCCAGGAGCCGAACTTTTCGCCGTCGTCGGCAAAAACCACGGTGGCGCCGGGGCGGTGGTCGGCCAGTCTTCGCAGGAATTCATAGGTCTGGTGCGGCTCGCGAAACGGGATGTTGTAGCGGAGCGGCTCGGAGATCGGGAAAACCTTCAGGAGGCGGCCGTCGTCCTCGGTGAGGTAATAGCCGAGGGCGTCGTCGGCCGGGATGCCGGCGCGGAGGAACTGCGCGTCATCGAGCGCTGTGTATTCGATCCCCGCCTCGGCGATCGACGAGGCGAGGCCCTGCTCCCAGACCCGCTCGGCGACCCAGGCGCCCCGGACCTTCGCCCCAAGGTTCTCACCGATGTACCGCGAGAACGAGCGGATCTGTGCGACGCGGTCGCGGTGGGGGATCATCGTCAAAATCGGCTCGTAAAATCCGCCGCCGAGGATCTCGACCCGGCCAGCAGCGACCATCCGACGGAGCCGATCGATGTACTCGGGCTTCCGGTCGACCAGCCACTCCAGGAGCGGCCCGGAGGTGTGCAGGACGAAGGGGATTTCCGGGTAGCCCTCGATCACGTCGAGGAACGGCCGGTAGGCGGTCCGATACGCCTCCTCAAACACCCCATCGAAGTTGCCGACCGGCTGGTGGTCGTGCAGCGCCAGGATCAACCGGACCTGAGACATCCCCTGGACCCTCACTCGCTCGTTCGCGACCACGGATATTGACCGGAAGACGGGGAGGAACCACGAAAAACACGGAGGGCACGAAAGGGAGACGAGTTCTGGAGGCAAATCCCGAATCCCGATTCCCGTTGAAAGCTTCCAGGAATCGGATGGGGAGTTCTTTCGTGTCCTTCGTGTTGTTCGTGGTTCCTCCTGATTCCTGATACCTTAAGACGGGGAGGAACCACGAAAAACACGGAGGACACGAAAGGGAGACGGTATCTGGAGGCGAATCCCGATTTCGGATTCCAGGGCCCAGATTCCCGATTCCCATTGAAAATTCATGATGGAAGCTTCCAATCAAGATGAAAGCTTCCAGGAATCGGATGGGGAGTTCTTTCGTGTCCTTCGTGTTGTTCGTGGTTCCTCCTGATACCTGATACCTAATTCTGACGACTTCAGTGGTGCCGGGATCATCGGTTCAGGGGCTGGGTCTGCGGGGTGCGGGCGTGGGTCGGGCTGGGTTCCTGGTTGTGTGGGCCTGCGGTGACCTCGGCGTCGCGGAGGAAACCGGCGGCGTCCTCGGGCGGGACCGGGTTGATGTAGAAGCCTGAGCCCCATTCGAAGCCGGCCACGCGGGTGAGCCTCGGGATGATCTCGATGTGCCAATGGTAATGCGGGAGGCCGGCGTGGTCAAACGGCGCCGTGTGCACGATGTAATTGTATGCCGGCGAGTCGAGCGCCATCTCCAGCTTGCCGAGGACCTGATGGAGGACGTGGCCCAGGTCGTCGACGGCTGGCTTGGGGATCTCTTCGAAGTGGCTGGAGTGGGCCTTCGGAACGATCCAGGTCTCGAACGGGAACCGGCTGGCGAACGGGCAGAACACCGTGAAGTGCGGGGTATCCAGCACGATCCGCTTCTCGCCGGCGAGTTCTTGCTGGACAATGTCGCAGTAGATGCACCGCCCGCGATAATGGAAAAACTCCAGGGCGCCGGTCATTTCTTCCCAGACCGAGATGGGGACGATCGGCGTGACGATGAGCTGGCTGTGGGTATGCTCCAGGCTGGCGCCTCCGGCGGCACCGACGTTTTTGAAGAGCATCCCGTGGACGAGGCGATTGTCGCGCTTGAGGTCGTTGAGCCGGTCGCGATAGGCCCAGAGGACCTCCCGGATGTTGTCCTCGCCGAGTGTCGCCATGCTCTTGTGGTGCCGCGGACTCTCGATGATGACCTCGTGGGCACCGATGCCGGCCATCATGTCATAGATACCATCGCCGCGCTTCTGGAGACTTCCCTCGACCTTGAGCGCAGGGAAGCGGTTCGGCACGACCCGGACTCGCCATCCTGGCCCGTTGGGCCGCGAGCCGAACTCGCGATAGGCGAGGATTTCCGGCGGCGTTCGCTCCTCGCTCCCCTCGCAGAACGGGCAGCTTTCCGGTGATTCGGCCGCGGGCGGATCGGGCCGGAAGTCGTGCGGTCGCTTCGCTCGCTCGTGGGCGATGATGACCCACCGGCCGACGATGGGATCTTTTCTTAGCTCGGGCATGGCTCCGCTCCCCTCCAACCGGGATCTTCTCTATCGGATGGAACCACGAAAAGCACGGAGGGCACGAAAAATCAAGACTCAAGCATTCAAAATAGAAAGATTCCAGATTTTATGTAAAATCAAGGAATTGGAATTTGGTCTTCTTTCGTGCCCTTCGCGTTTTTCGTGGTTGCGTTTTTCGTAGTCACACCTGCCAGTGGATCTTTTCGAAGTCGAGCGAGGGGGTGGTCAGCTCGAGGACGCCCTCGCGGGGGGCTCGGTCGAGGCTCGACTCCTCGGAAAAGAGTTCGACGTAGAACCGGATCGGCTCGCCCGGAGTTCGGCTGAGCGGGCCGAAGGGGATGGCCATCTCGAGCACTGGGCCCGTGGCGACCACCACGGTTTCGCCATTGATCGGCGGTGAGCCGGGGCGGTTCAGGTAGGCGGTTGGCCGGGGGGTCGCCGGACCGATCACCACGACCTCGGTCTCGACCGGGTCGACGAAGCCGATCCGGAGGCGGTCGACCTCGGCGAGCCGATGGCGGGCGGAGCCTCCTTCGGTGTCGAGCCGGATCAGGAGCCGGTCGGCGTCGAAGCCGAACCAGACCGTTCGCAGGAGGCCCTTCGAGACGAGCGTCATCGTTCCGCGGTCGTTGCCGCAGGCGTATCGGGCGGCGTCGATCCATTCAAAGTAGGGAGCCCGGCCGTCGATTTTGACCCGGAGGAAGCTCAGTGGCTGGTCGTGCATGGGCGGGTGAGCGGCGCCCCGAGCGATTGGCTCGAAGAGGCTCCCGGGTGGGTCGGAGCCGAGCAGCGCGTAGACGTTTCGCAGGTGCTTGCGGAAGAGGTGGTCGAAAAGGGCGTCCTGGGCGCTTGAATGGTCGTCACCGAACCACCAGAACCAGTCGGATCCCTCGGCGATGTAGATTTCGTCCCAGGCCCGGGCGAGCGAGTCCGCGTCGTGGCGGCCGGTCGATTGCTCCTGAACGAGGAACTCGCGTGCGGCGTGGAGGGCGTCCCAGGCCCGGTTGTCCTCGGGGTGGCCGATCCAGATGGCGAAGTTGTGGCTGATCCAGCTTCCGGCGAAGAGGCGAGGGAGGGTCTCCGACTCACGCGGGGGGTGTTCGTCGAGGAACTCATCGACGCGGACCGGCCGGACGGCGGGATCTCGGACCGCGTTTTGATAGAGGGATCGCAGGAAGGAGACGCCGCCGTCGGGGAAATACTCCCAGCAGTTTTCGCCGTCGAGGATCACCGGGACCAGGGCGGAGGGGTCGTGTCGGCAGGCGTCTCGGATCGCCCGGACCTTCCCCAGGAAGTCGCCCGCCGCGACGTGGCCGGGACTGCGCTGGTAGTGGAACCCGACCTGGTCGGACATGGAATGGTCGCGGAACAGGATCGCCAGTTCCGAGTCGCCCTCGCGGACCCGCCAGGGGCGATAGAGGCGATCGGGGTTGCGGACGTGGCCCCGGCTATCCCGGCCGACGAGGCCGTGCGTCGAGCAGCCGAGGATCTCCTCGTCGGTCGCGATCCATCGGAGGCCGTGACCGGCCAGGAGCGGGATGACCGCCTGGCAGACCGAGCCCTCGCTCGGCCACATCCCGACCGGTGCCCGGCCGAACCGTTCCATGTGGCTGGCGACGGCGCGCCGGACGTGCTCGGCGGCGTCCTCGGGGTATCCGCCGCGATAGGAAGGGAGCGCGACGTCGGGCATCGCCTCGCGCGCCAGGTTCTTGTCGAGCAGGAGCGGGAGGATCGGGTGGTAGAACGGGGTGGTCGTCAGCTCGACCTGGCCCCGGTCGGCCAGTTCGCGATGAAGGGGGATCACCCGAGCGAGCAGCTCACGCTGCTTTGCCAGGAGCCAGAGCTTGTCCGACTCGCTGTAGTGCCGCCCCCGCTCGCGGAACTCGGCCAGCTCCGGATCCTTCTCGAAGACGATCGGGTGGATCCAGGCGAGGTTCGACCAGACCTGAAGGTCGCGGAGGTCGCGTGACCGGAAGCGTGGGAGGGCCTGGTCGGCTCCGGTGTTCCACGAGGAACGGAGCATGTAAAGCTCGTGATACCGGGGGTGGGGCCGGATCATCGTCTCGGAGTAGGCCATGAAGAAACCGTCGAGGACGGCGCGGGCCTCGTCGGCGGTCAGGTCGCTGGCGGGACGGTGCGAAAGGGTCAGGTGGGCGTCGGTGGCGCCGTCGACGTAGGCCTCAAGCTGGGTCAGGAGACTGGGGACGAGGTTGATCGTGCAGCGGAACTCGGGGACTTCCTCGAGGTGCATCGCCATCCCCAGGTAGTCCTTGGTCGCGTGCAGCCGGACCCAGGGCATCGGGTTTTCGCCCCCGAGGTCATCTGGGTAGTACGGCTGGTGCTGATGCCAGACGATCGCCAGGGAAATCGGTGCCATCGTTCTTCCTTCCACGGCGCAGATGCGAGCGGTCCCGGCGGGCAGGCGTTGGAGTCCCCCGGGAGAAAGATAGTTCGCCTCCTGGAAATAGCTCGGAACATCGGGCGGGCGACTTCAGCGGCAATCCACCTGGAGGCCGGGCCTTGCGGCGGTCGAGGTCGCATCGCATGCCACCGTCGCGACCGGACGCGGGGGATTCGGGCTCGCCAGGATTCCTTCAACGCGGGCGGGGAGCGATCGTCGGGCAGGCCCGGGACGGTGCGGTGCGGTGAGGGAACGATTCGCGGCGGGGCGGGAGAATCCAGGCGAGGCAGGGTGGGATGGCAGGGCGCGGCGTAACACGGCACGGCCCGGGGCGATCAGCCCTCGTCGTCGGGGAAACCCTCACGGCCCTTCACGCCGAGAACCCGCTCGATCGATCGGACGAGCTTTTCCATGGCGAAGGGCTTTCGGATGTAGTCGCGAACGCCGAGCATCTCGGCATAGGCGCGGTGCCGGCTTCCCTCGTTTCCGGTGATCATGATCGTCGGGATCAGGCCGCCGGGCCGGCTTTTGAGCTTCTCCAGAACGAGGAAGCCACTCTTCTTGGGCATCATCATGTCGAGGACGATCAGATCGGGGTTCTCGCGCTCGGCGATCATCAGCCCAGCGTTACCGTCGCGGGCCGCGAGGATACGGAAACCCTTGTTCTCGAGAATCGTTCGCATCGATTCCAGGATCTCGTGGTCGTCGTCGACGATGAGGATCGTTCGTTGGTGGGGGGGCATGGGAGACTCCCGCGCTCAAATCTTTGCCGCCTGCGATAATCCGTACCGGCCATCAGGCCGGGGCGGTCCGCGGGGACGGCGACCCCGGGAAACCCGCCAGCGACCATCATACGGCGCCGAGACGGCCGGGGGAAGGGCTCAAAGGATTTCGAAATATCTGGATGATATTGAGGGATTGGTCGCTGGGGCGTGGGACTGGGGGACTGGAATCTTACGAATGAGCCCCCTTCCAATGGGGGAGTGGGCTTCACCATAATCAAGGCTTAGGGCCGGCTCCGGGCGCGGTGTTCCCCGGGAATCCAGTAACCAGATGTAAGGAAGGCAGACCATGAAGCCGTGGCGAGCATGGTTGGCGTGCCTCGGGTGGCTCGGGGCCTTGGCGATTGTATCCGGATGCGGCGGAGGCGATGTCCCGGATCCGGGCGCGGACAGCCAGGCGGCCGTTGTCGCCGACTCGGCTGGACCATCCGCACCGGCCCCTGCACCGGCACCGGCTGCGCCCGCCCCGGCCGCGGCCCCGGCCCCTGGGCCGGAACTGGCTCAGCCGAGTCCGACACCGAAGGCGCCCGGGGAGGCCGGCGGTCCCACCGTTGCCCAGACTGAGACCCCTTCCGCTCCGGCCGAGGCTCCGTCCGCACCGGCCGAAACGCCCGCTGACCCGGGCGCAGGGGGAAGCTCCAGTGCGAGCCCGGGCTCCGGTGCGGCGACCGCCGAAATGCTCGCTCTCGCCACCAAGGAACCGCCCGCCCCGCCTGCCAGCGGCGATTCCCCGCCCAATGGCGCTCCAGGCGGGCCGGGCGGTCCCGGTGGACCAGGCATGCCCGGCATGCCCGGCGGCGGGATGATGGCTGGTGGACCTGGTGGACCTCCAGGCTCTGGCCAGGATCAGCAAGCCATGCAGGATGCGATGCGCCAGGGAATGCGCGACCAGATGATGCAACGCGGTGGTGGCCCTGGTGGTCCTGGTGGTCCGGGGATGCCTGGCATGCCTGGTGGGCCTGGTGGTCCGGATGGGCCTGGGGGTGGAAACGATCAACCACCGGACTTCACCTCGCCCGAGGGGGCGGTCCAGGCATTTCTGGATGCTCTGAAGGCGCGGGATCTTGAGCGGTTGGACGAGGCCTCCGCGCTGCGGGCGGGTCGTGTTGAGGAGACCTCGCCCAAGTACCGGGCCATCTTTGAGCGGATCCACAACAGCACGCTCTCGGAATCGGAGTTGAACAGCCTTGCCAAGAGGCTGGAAGGCTACCGGGTCATGATGGAGAACGTGGTGAAGAGCACTGGCCGTGTGCAGGTGGTGCTGATGAAGTCGCCGTCTCAGAACAACAATAATAACGGAGGCGGAGGCGGTGGCATGAACATGATGAACATGGGCGGCCAGCCGTACTATCACCTCGTGGTCACGGTTCGGAAAGAGAAGAAGGGCTGGGGCGTTTGTGATGTCGGCATTCCGACGGAGTTCAAGACGCCGCGGATGTATAACCCTTACGCTCCCAAGCGGAAGCGTTGATTCGGCCTTTCTGGTCCTTGAGTTCCTGGATGGCTGGCGTGAATGCTGGGACCGAAGCGAGGAACGTTCGTGAGTCGCTTCAGACCTCTCGCGGAGACTCAGGGACCAGATTCGTCGAGAGGGATTCCCTCGTTGTAAGAATGACCCGGCTGGACGTGTAAAAGTTTCCCTGGTAAAAAAGAAAAACGGGCGGACGGCTGATTTTTCCTCAAGATTTCGGCTTGAATGGCCGGGACAGGAGCGGAATTCGACCGTTTCTGGAGAATGGCGCAGGATCTGCTATCCGGAGGGATCTTGACCTCTCCAGGCTCGCCGATGATCGAGCGGTCTAGGAGGGCGCCGGCCCGGTCCGTTCCTGACATCTTTTGCCCAGGTCCCACGCAGGAACCAAGGAAGGAGCCTGTATGGTCGTCGGATCCCAAGTCTCGTCGTGCACCGTCTTCGAGATCCTGGTCGTCCTGTTCCAGCTCTGCGGGATCTTTGGTCTCTGCCTGAATCGGCTGATGCCGTGCACCACCCGATGGCCGATGCGGGGCCAGGCGGGATTGATCGTGGCGCTCTTTGGGCTGGCGATCGCCGGCGCGGGTTGCGGCCGTCATGATTCGGAGTTTGGCCTCTTCGCCGGGGTGACGATGACGATCCTGCTGATCGGCATGACGATGGGGAGCGCGTCGGTCGAGAAGGCCGAGCCGGTTGCGGCCTGTGTAGCGAGCGAAGCGGAACTGGTTGCCTGAAGATTTTTCGAGACACAACTCCTTTGACAGCAGGATATTCCTTCCATCGGGGCCAGACGGCCCCGATTTTTTTTGCCCGCGATTTGACGGGCCATTTTTCGCGCGCCATAGTTGCGGTACGACGCGGAACCCGCGCTCTGGATCGCCCCTCGATCGACCCCTTCTGTTAAGCCTTTCTCTCGATCCTGAACGTCGTGGTCCCTCGTCCCGCGAGGAGGGGACGTCGTGTCGCCTGTGCCGGTTTTGCCGGCAGGGGTAACGACGGCGATCTCGGTCCGCGCGGAGGTTCCATCCGGCACGTTAGGACGATACTCCGACCCGAACGGCGTGTCCCGCTCGCCGTTCGGCCCTGGATCGCGTCGGATACCCGCGGGAGAAGGACATGCCCATGATGTTCGGAATGAAACGGATTTCGACCGCGCTGGGCCTGCTGGCGCTGAGTGTCTCCCCCGCGATGGCGCAGCAGCCCGCGGTGGCCCCTGGCTCGAACCAGGCGACCGCCGATGCCGTGGCCGGCTCGCTCCGGGCGAGCCGGTCGCTGGCGGGGCAGCGGATTGCAATCATGGCTCAGGACGGCGTCGTCACGCTCTCTGGGACGCTCTCCAACCCGGCCCAGAAGGCCGAGGCGATGGGGATCGCGGGCCAGATTCCGGGCGTGTACGGCGTGGTTGACCAGCTCCAGGTGGCCGATCTCTCGGTTCGCCCGGCGCAGTATCAGCCCCAGCTTGCGATGGGGCACCACCGCCGCAACGCGGGTGGCATGGATGGCGGCATGCCGATGTACGAAGAGTCGGGTGCCGGGGCGACGATGGCCGCCCAGCCGGGCATGAACGGCGGTCCGATGCCGGAAGGTCCTGCCGGGATGACCGGTGCGACCCAGGCTTCGATGCCGAACAACCCCAACTATGCGTGGCCCAGCTACGCTCCGTACCCGAATTTCTCGGCTGTCGGCTATCCGACCGCCTACCCCTGGCAGGCCTGGCCGAACATCGGGCCGATGTATCCGTACCCCGAGGTCCCGATGGACTGGCGGGCGGTGACGCTTCGGTGGGATGACGGCATCTGGTGGCTCGACTTCAAGAAGAACTACACGCGTCCGTTCTTCACGCCGTATCCGTTTGGGATCTTCTCCTACTGATCGGATCGACCGATCGATCGGAAGGAACCTGGCCCGGCCGGCCTGGGGCATCGCGCTCCTGGCCGGCCGGTTTGCTTTGCGGAACCACCGAAGTTCAGGGGCCTTGCCGTCCGATCTTTGGATCGGGTCCGGCGGTGAGATCATCGCCGGGCGGCTGATCCGGGTCGGTCCGGGGGTCTGGCGTGGGTGTGAAGCCGGCCCGGAAATTGTCAAGCCGATCGGGATTTTCTCACAGCGGGCGGCCCGCCGTTCGATAACTAGAGCCATGGACCGATCGTCGGATCGTCGCCAGTCGCCGGTACGATCGGTCGCCTCGTCCGCATGATCCCGTTCACAACGGTCCCGGCGCCTGTGGCCGGTGGGGCAGGACGGCCTCCCGGCGGGTTCGCGCACGTTCCCAAGGAGGGGAGTTGACCATGTTCCGATCCGCGCGGCACCGGAGCCCCAAGATCGCGCGCTGGGCTCGCGGCCTGATTGCCAGTGCCTCTTTGGCGGTGATCGCCAGCACCCAGACCGGTTGCGGCCTCGACTACCTCTACCGCAACGTCTCGCCTCTGCACCTGACCGGCTGGTCGATGGCCTGGCCGATCCTCCCCTCCCAGCAGCAGCGGCTGGAAGAGGATATGAACCGCGAGGAGCGGAACAATCGCGTTCCGATCCTCGACCCGATTCCGGCCGAGTTCGCTCCGGCCCTCTGCCTGGATCCACCGAGTGAGGCGGAGGTCTGGCACAAGGTACCCAAGTTCAAGAACGGCAGCCCGCCGTTCTACGAGACCCAGCGGAATAACGTCCGCATCCTGGTCGAGAAGATTGGCGAGAAGATCGACCCCTGCAAGGTTTACCCTCTCGCAGGTCCCTGCCAGCTCGTCCACTGCCACTACAAGTGCACCGTCTATTACGACGAACTGTACTGGTCGGACTACCCGATCCCGTTCAACCACGTGGATCACAAGGTCGAGGTCGTCTACCTCGACAAGGACCATCTCCGCCGCTGCGGTGGCCCGCCGACGGCCGACACCCCGCCGCTTTGATGATTGGACGAAGACAGTAATCACGAAAAACACGAAGATCACGAAAGAAGCCCAGGAAGGGCCGGTGCCCGGGGATGAAACTCGGCCCGGCTTTTCTTTCTTTCGTGTCCTTCGTGATTTTCGTGGTTACTCTTCTCCCTGGCTCAGCGATCGAAGAAGGGGAAGATACGGAGCAGCTCCTCGCGGGTCGGCTGGGTGCCGTACTCGCAGACCTCGAACGCCTCGGCGGCCTTCACGGCCTTGCCGCGTTCGTCGCCGAGCCATTCCATCAACTTCGGCCGGAATCGATTCGCGATCGCCGCCGATCGCTGGGTGACTCGACGTGCGGTCCAGTCGAGCCTCGCTTTCTTGTCCTTCGGAACGTCGTTCAGATAGCCGAAGAGCCAGGGATTCCACTCGTAGAACTGCGACTCCAGCGCATCGACGCACGCGACCTTCTGATCGAGCGTCTGGTCGATCGGGACAACGACATCCGGCTCGAACGGGTTCGGCTTCTGGAAGTGGTCCTCGGTGTAGAGGAAGACCGGGTTCTTGCGGAGCGCAGGGACGTCCGGGCAGAAGCTGGGGACGATCACCATGAAGGCCGCGTCCTGGACCAGGATGCCGGTGTAGCGATGGTCGGGGTGGTAGTCGTTTGGCCGGTGCGAGATGACCACGTCGGCCTTCCACTCCCGGATCTTCCGGGTGATCGTTCGCCGGTTCTCCAGCGTGGGCATCAGCTCGCCGTCGTGGATGTCGAGCACATCGGTTTCGATGCCGAGGATCTCGGCGCATCGCTTGACCTCGGCGGTCCGTCGGCGAGCCAGCGGAGCGCCGGCCAGTTCGTGATGGCCGATGTCGCCGTTGGTCACGCTGACAAACTTCACCTTGTAGCCGAGCCTGGCCCACCGGGCCGCGGTACCGGCGGCTTCCAGCTCGCAGTCGTCGGGATGGGCGCCGAAGACGATGATCCGCATCGGCTTTCCCGTCGAGGCCGGCTTTGCCTCCTGGGCCGAGGCGGTTGGCCGAGGCGATCCGGCCATCAGGGCCGCGAACAGGGCCATTGTGAGGAAGGAGTCTCGGATCATGGCGGTCGCTCCTGGGTGCCCGAAATGGAACCAGCCCCGAGGCGGCGCTGGGCCGCTCCGGGGCTGGTGAGTCTACGGGCCGTCGAACATCGCGTAAAGGAGCGAGCGAGGTTCGTTTGGATCAGCGGCCTTCGCCCGATGGCGGGGCGGTTGGGGCTGAGGTCGGGGTCGGGGTCGCATCAGCCGAGGAGCCGCCGGGGACGCCGATCATCTCGATGGCGTCGAACGGATCGACGGTCGGGTCGTTCTGGGCGATCGCCATGGTCTCCTTGAACGGCGTGTCGTCGGGCATCTTCTCGTCGGCCTGCTGGAGGGCCCGGGCGTACCGCTTGAGGATCAGCCCGGTGTCCTTCTTGCAGAGGTCGTCGTCGCGGAAGGTGGGGTGGTCGTTCAGCGCGATCTTCCATGACTGGAGCCCGTCGCGATACCTGGCGACGGCGGTGGGGAAGTCGCCGGTCTTGTAGGCCTTGGTGCCCTGGTAGAAGAGTTCGCGGGCCCGGACGGCCTCGTCGGTCTGCTCGGCGAGGCTCCGCTCCTTCCAGTAGCGGTAGTTCATCTGGTCGGCCCAGCGCTGGGTCCAGTACTTCTGGTTGTCGGTCAGCTTGGCGAGGCGGGCGGGGTCGCTGGAGTCGTCGATCCGGATTGGGTCGCGGTGCAGCTTCCCGGTCTCGTCGGCGATCTCGTTGTGAGACATGTAGATATGCTCGCCGAACTTGACCCACTCGTTCAATGCTGAGGCCCACTCGCTCTTGGCCTTCTCGCCGAAACGGGCCTCGATGCCGAGCATGCTCATCTTCTCGAGCGAGGAGGCGTAGCGAGTCTGACCGTGAGCGGGCATGGAGCGGAAGGCGATGTCGTCGGGTCGTCCCTTGCGCTGGGGTGAGGGATCGACGTACTGGATGTTGGCCGCGGTTCCGCCCTGGAGCCGCGAGCCGACGCCCGAATCGACGAGGCGGACCGCGCGGCTGAACCAGCCGTAGCCCAGCTTGAAGTTATCGTCGCCGATGGTCCACTGGAGTTCGCGCTCGGGGTCCTGATACCGCTTGAAATCTTCATCGGGGTCGTCGCGGAAGAGGCGGCGGAGGATGATCGACTCGTCCGAGAAGCCGAGCTTGTGATAGTAGTACCAGGCGGTATCCCAGATCAGGTCGGGGGATCGCTGGTTTTTTTCGACGCCTTGCTGGACGAACTGAATCCCCTTCTTGATCCACTGATACTTGTCTTCGGGGGCGTCCCATTCGACCGAGACGTTGTACGCGAGGTTCCAGCTCTGGTAGGTCCAGATTGAGAGGAAGTGCGGCTGGAGCTTGGTGATCATCTCGACGGTCTGTGCGAGGCGGTCCCAGTCGTGCTCGCGTTTGTATTCCTCAGCGCGGTTCCAGAGGTAGTCGGCGACGATTCCTCGGAAGCCGCCGAGGAGGAAGAGCTTCATCATGAAGCTGCCGGTGTCGATCTGGCCGATGGCGGCCTCGCCGAGGTCGCGTTGTTTTTTGATTTCGTTGAGGCGGGCGGCATACGGGTACATGATGCCGAAGAGCACCACGATGATCATGCCGTAGACCAGTTTCTTGCGAAAGCTGGCCTGCGCGAAGGCGGAGGACGAAGACGAACCTGGGGTGCTCATGCGGCCACCTCACGCTTCTTGAGGATGTAATAACCGGCGATGGAGAAGGGGAGGGCGTAACCGAGGGCGAGCATGGTGTTGATGCCCAGGGTGCGCCAGCTCACGGCGAAGCCATCGGCGACGAGGTTGGTGACGTCGAGCGTGTTGAAGTTGGGGACGACGAAGACCAGCATCGACATGATGGGCATGACCAGTGAGTCGAGGGTCTTGGCGAGGATGACCGAGGCGGTTGGCGCCAGATCGCTCATCTGGTTGTCGTGAGTGAGCAGGCGGATCAGCGACTCGAACGGACCGCCGCCCATGATGGCCTGGCGGGTGAAGTCGACCAGGAAGCTGAAGGCAAGCTGGCCGGCGACGAAGAAGAAGATGGTCGTCAAGAGGGCGACGGGCCAGCTCAGGAAGGTGCCGGCGAAGACGCCGATGGCCGTGAGGACGAGGGCCTGGAGCCAGATCCCGAAGAGGCCCTTCATGTAGTTGAAGCCGAAGTTCCCCTGGGCGGGCAGGAGGAACAGGTCGCTTTCGGCCATGCCGAGGTACTGCGTCGGGCTGAGGCAGCGGACCTCGACCCGGAGGGTGCCGTTCGACCCGGCGAGGACCGAGGCCGGCAGGGTCGCCTTGTTGGTGTAATACTCGCGGATCGCGAAGATGTCGTGCTCGAACCGGGCGCTGGTCCGGGGATTGATGGCGGTGAGTTCGGCGTAGACCGGCTCGCCGACCTTCCCCTTGGTGGTCCGGTAGACGTTGAACGTCATCTGGATCTCGATCGGCTTCGAGTGGAGGCGGTTGTACTCCTTGAGGAGTGCCGCGACCTCGTCCTTGTTGCCGGCCTCGCGGGCGGCGGCGAGTTTGGCGTCGAGGTCGTCGGCCTGGCGTTTTCTGGCCTCGTAGTTGGAGCGGACGCGCTCGAGTTCCTGCTGGTTCCGGGCGATCGCCTGGTCGAGCCGGCTCGACTCGGACGCGGGAAGGTCGGGCCGCTGCTTGGCCTGCTGGGCCTCGGCGACCTGGGCCTCGAGCTGGTAGAGGCGGTCGAGGTCGTCCTCGAGTGTGCCGGCGGTGAGGAACCGATCGACGGGGATGATCCGGTCGAGGATCCTCGGCTGGCGGCCGGGCGGAGTGAACGGGTCGGGAACGCGGCCGAAGCTCCAGATCGCCGCCGAGGGCGTGGCGCCCTCGATGTGGCTCCGGGGCTCGCGGGCGGAGACGTCCTGGCCGACATCGATGCCCATTGCGTGCGGGACGCCGCGCGAGTCGAGGAACGAGAGCGAGCCCTTGATCGGCTCGCGGGCCGTCATTCGGGTATAGAGCTGTTCGGCCTGCTCGCGATACTGCCGGGCCTCAGCGATCCGGCCGGCCTTCTCGGCGGCCTCGGCCCTGGCGAGCGTGTCCCGCTGCGTCAGGCCGACGGTCCGCCAGAGGTACGCCAGGCTGATCCCGCCGAAGACGACCAGCAGCATCGTCACCAGAGCCATGTAGCCGATCATCCGGCCCCAGATCAGCTCCAGCCGGCGGACCGGCTTCGAGACGACCGTGTAGATCGTCTGCTGCTGGATGTCGGTCGGCAGTGAGAGCGGCGTCAGGATCGTCACCATCAGCGTCAGAAGGGCCGAGCAGAGGAGGGTCAGCGTGCTGACGTAGAGCCGGCCCATCTCGGCGGCCCGGGGCGGCTGGAG
>DAHZZC010000917.1 GCA_027435495.1 Planctomycetales bacterium | reverse complement strand
TTGACGCCGTCGAGCCCGACCTGGGCGGCCTGCGGCGGCATCGGCGGCAGCGCAGCGACGTCGACAAACCCGATCGCGACCGGCTCAAGACCGTCGGCTGGCCTGCGAAGGGCGGTCCGAATCGGGTGATCGCCGGCGTTTGGGGTCTGGCCGTCGATTGTCGCGATGACCTCGGCGGGCCGGGTGCTGATGAGGAAGTCTTGCTTCTCACCCACCAGACGGTGTCCTTATCGAGCTTGTGGAGCGTCCGGCCGGCGATCGACGGCGTGACGTCTTTCGGCTTCGCGTCCGTCTCGATCAGGCGGAGGACATCGGGCGTGGCGATGCCGCGGATCGCGAGAACATACGCGGGATTCATCTTCTCGACGCGGGCGTCCCAGAGTCCGTAAACGAATCCCTGCCGCAGGACCTTCTCGGCGATGCCGATCATCTTGGTCGGCTTGACCCGCTGGTCCTCGGGCCGCGACGCCTGCGCGGCCTCGACGGCCTGGGTGCCGAGTTTTTCGAGCAGTGGGCCGAGCTTCGTCTGGGTGAGGAGCTTGTAAGCGGCCGAGCCCTCCCAGGCGGCGCGGTTGGCGTCGAGCCCGTCGAACTCAAAGTAAAGGCCGAGCCGATCGCGGCCCGGCACGTATCGAGCGAGTGAGCCCGCGGCTTCCTCTCCACGCGCCGGCATCGTCGCAACGACGGCCATCGTCAGCGCCAGCATCCCGATCATCCCGATGGGACGAGCCCCTCGGGGTTTTTCTCGCATCCGATCCATGACGGCTCCTTCTCCGATGACTGGCCGGGTCGGCGACTTCTCAAGTGCTTCGAGCCGCCCGACTTCCCTCTTTATTTGGAAGGTCCACGATAGCCGTCCGAGGCCGAAGGATCTACCTGGGACCGCGACCCTCTCGGCCGTCCTCCGAGAAATACGGCAACCGATTGGGCCCGCCGTTCCATAACTCTTGAGAGGGACGAGGCCGACGCGACGTCTCGGAGGACTGAACCCTTGGCAACCACGAAGAATCAGGCGTTGTTGCGGCAGATCGGGACGCTGTTCAACCTGGGGGCGATCGGCGATCTCACCGATGGGCCGTTGCTCGAACGGTTTGCCCGCGGCGACGGCGAAGCTGTCGCGAAGGTCGCCGGCTGGAGCCGGCTCGTACAGGGGTTGATGGCCCCGACCATCGCCCTGGATCGCAGTGAAGGCGCCTGTAGGAGCCAGCTCCAGCTGGCGACCCGGACGGAGCCGAGGCCGCCGCGAAGATCGCCGACGGGTGCCAGTTCTTGCAAGACGATCGGTTGGACACCCCCACCAGGCCCCTGGATCAGGGACTCAAGAACGAAACGGAGCCACCGCCAGGACGACGCGGAACCGTGTCCCCTCGCCGAGGGTGCTGTCTACTTCCAGCCGGCCGCCCTGGTCGTGGACCATCCCGTGCGTGATGCTCAGGCCGAGGCCCGTCCCCTCGCCGACCGGCTTCGTCGTGAAGAACGGATCGAAGATGTGCGGTAAGACATCCTCGGGGATGCCGCAGCCGTTGTCGGCGACCTCGACGACCACCTCGCCGTTCGCCGATGTCGCCGTGATCGTGATCCGACCGTCGAGCCGGTGGGTCTGCTCGATCGCCTGCGAGGCGTTCACCAGCAGGTTCAGGAAGACCTGGTTGAGCTGCGCAGGCGATCCGGTAACCATCGGGACCGGGCACAGTCGCTCATCGACCGCGATCCCGCGGCGATCGAGTCGGCCCCGGATCATCTCCAGCGCCGATCGGATGGCCTCGTGAACATCCGCCCGGTTGTCCTCGGCGCGGTCGAGCCGGGCGAAGCCGCGGAGGTTGTTGACGATGTCGGCCACCCGTTTGACGCCCTGCCGGGTGCTCTGAAGCAGCCGTCCGAGGTTCTCGCGGACGTAGTCCAGCCCGATCTCATCGGCCATCTCGTCGATGCGATTCGCGAGGTCGGGACGAGCCAGGGTCAGCTCGGCGCGGCCTTCTTCGTAGATCGCAAGCAGGTCGATCAGCGATCGGGCGTCGCGGTCGAGCACGGCGAGATTGTTGGCGATGTAGGCCAGCGGATTGTTGATCTCGTGCGCCACGCCGGCGGAAAGCATCCCGAGTGAGGCCAGCTTCTCCGACTGCGCCACCCGCCCTCGCATCTGCTGACGCTCCAGGAACTGGCCGATCTGACTGCCGAGGCTGGCGGTCATGGCGAGGGTGGCCGGGTCGATCGGTCGGGCCTCTCGGCTGAAAAAGCCGATCACGCCCAGGCAATCGCCCTGGAGCCGGATCGGGACCGCGAAGCCGGCGTGCAGTCCGAGCGCCTCGGCCGCCGGGTTGCGCAGCGGCTCGGCGACCTGAGCGACGTCCGGCACCCATTCCGGCTCGCCGGTCGCCCAGACCCGACCCGGAAGGTGCTGGCCGCGCAACAATTCGACGCCCCAGGCGATCGTCACGAACCGGGTGAAATCCCCACCCGGCCGACTCCAGGCCGCCGCGCACCGGAGCCGGTCCGCACGCCGGTCAACCCGCCAGAGCACGCCGAGGTCCCAGTCGAGCCGGCCACCGATCGCCTCAAGTATCTTCGGACCAGCCTGCTGGAGCGATTCCGACTCGGCGAGCACCCGCGTCGTCTCGTACTGCACCGCCAGGCGGCTCTCCGACTTCTTCCGACGCGTCGTGTCATGGAAGACAACCACCCCGCCCGCGATCGCGCCCCGCTCGTCGACGAGCGGCCGGCCGGTGACGAGGATGTATGTTCCATCTTCCAGGCTCGGATGGGCGATGAAGAGCTCGACCTGATCGACCGACTCACCCCGCATCGCCCGGCTCAGCGGAAGGTCTTCCGACGGATAAATCGCCGATCGATCGGGCAGGTAGACGTCGAATTTCCGCGACCACTCCGAGGGGTCCACCGCCATCGGGTCGTTGCCCAGAATCCGACGTGCCGCCGGGTTGAACAGCACAAACCGCCCCTCCGAATCCGCGACGACCACGCCATCGCCCAGGCAGTCGACGACCGACTGCAAGATGTGGGTCTGCTCGCGGAGGGCTCGCTCCGAGCGAGCCAGCGCATCGGTTCGCTCGTCGATCCGACGCTCCAGCTCGGCGCGCGACCGGCCAAGCTGCTCGGTCATCCGATTGAATGCCGCGCCCATCTCGCCGAGCTCGTCGGCCGAATTGACCTCCGCACGCGCTGAGAGGTCGCCCGAGGCCACGGCGACCGCCGACCGGGCCAGCCGCCGGATCGGGCGGGCAAACCGACGCGCGATCGCGTTCGAGGCGCCCAGGCCCAGAAAGAGCAGCCCACTTCCCATCACCAGAAGCAACCGACGGAGCCGGAAGACCGGTGCATACGCCTCCTCGGTGTCGAGCTTGGCGATCAGACCCCACTCCGGGAACCCCATCCCCAGCGGACGATACGCGACCAGGACGTCGTGACCCTGATAGTCGATCGTCCGCCTCGCGTTGAAGCTCCCGGTGATCGCCTCCGCCAGCGCGGGGAACGCCGAGATCGGGACCTCGGTCAACGTCGGATCGCCGCGCGGTGGGATCGGGAGCAAGATCCGATCGCCCCGACGCCAGCCGACCAATACCTCACCCGTTTCCCCGAGGTCGCGGGGATCACCCAGGAATGTCATCACCGGCCCGAGGTCGGGCGCCATGAAGACCGTGCCCAGCCGCCGGTTGTCGCGCGATCGCACCTCCACGCAGAAGACCGCCGCGTATCCACCGCCAGCGATCCGACGCGGCGGAACGGCCATCCATCCGGATTCCTCCCCCTCGGCCGCCGACCGAGACACCGGCTCCAGTTCGTCGATCAACGCCCGCGGCCCGCTCGCCGCGACCTCTCGGCCGTTCGTGTCGCGGATCCAGATCGCCAGCAGATCGTCGGAATGCGAGAGGACCACCTCCAGGAACCGGCTCGGCGTCTCGCCCTGACGATCCGAGGCCGACGCGAACGGCTCCGCCTCGCGATCCCCCAGCAACGCCCGAATCCGTGTCCAGCCCGCGAACCGAGACGTCCGCGACTGCTGCGACCTCAACTCGCGGACCAGAATCTGCTGCCGGTCCGCCGCCACCGTGGTGAGCCGCTCGCGGATCTGATAGCCCAGGATCGACTCCGTCGCCACGCTGGCAGCGCCGATCAGCAGGGCCGTGTTCACCCCGATCAGCACTCCCACGAACAGCGTCAGCTTGGAGACGATCGATCTGGTCATTGGTTATTGGTTATTGGTCATTTTTTTCTGGTTGTGGGTTGCTGGTGTGGCTATCTGGTTGGTCGAGATCGGAGAGGCTGTGAAAGAATCGATTCCAGCTTCCAGCTTCCAAATGGATATCAGTCTCAGGGCAGCAAGGCATTCCATTTCTGGAATCTGGAATCTGATTCTTTCACAAACTCCGCGGCGAGCGGATCGTCCTTCCTGGTCGGAGAGGACGTTTGCCCCAGAGGACCAATGGCTAACCATGAATTACCAATGACCAATTACCAATTACCAATCGAAAGAACAGGGAACTCGGTGATCCGGAGGTCCGTGCAGCCATACGGGATCAACATGAGGTCTTCGAGCGGCTCATTACTTGCGACCGGGCTCTTCGGCGGAGGGGCGGCGGCGCCTCGTTCCAGGCCCCACGATGGGAGACGACGGCCCTTCACCTTCGCGACCACTGGGGCGCCCGCCGTCGAGAATGGCGATCGGCCGATCGGGTGGTCCTCAAACGCGATCGAGCGTTCGGGATGTTCGCGGTCGATCTGAAGGGCGTCGTTCCAGGGCGATTTCGGGTAGACCTCCCAGTCGGCGAACTGCGGGTTATCCTTGACCTTCTTCCACTCGGCCTCGATCGGGAGCGCGAAGACCAGCGGGCCGCGCTCGATCGCGATGGAGTCGTTGAGGCCCCGGTAAAGTCGCGGTTTCATCGGGAAACGGAACGTCATGGACTTCGTGCCGGACCAGGTGCGGTTCAGGGAGGAATATCCATCGAGAATCCTCATCTCTTGATCCGGAGCCCCGAGCTGGATTTCGCCCGCCCAGCCTGGGGCCCTCAGATGAATGGGGAACGTCAGCGGCTCGGCGGCCGTGACCCGGAGCGTGACCTCATCCCGGAACGGATACGCCGTGTCGACCTCGACCTTCACCGGCTTCCCCTGGAGCTTTGTCTCGATCACGCACGGAGCATACGCGATCACGGCGAGGCCGCCGTCCGACGTTTTCATCCAGAGGTGCGAGGCGAACTTGGGCCAGCCCTGGTGGAAATTCGCCGTGCAACAGCCGAAGTTCGGCTCCAGGCCGTAGAGGTTCGACGCCGGACCGTTGCTCATGTAGACGTGCGGACCCCTTGTCGAACAGATCACCTGGTTGCACTGCTGGTCGTACTGGTGTGCGGTCATGTCTTTCTTGAACGTCGCCGGGAGGGCGTTGAAGGCGATCCGTTCGAGGCGGTCGCCAAGCCTCGCGTCGCCGAGGATTTCGGACAGATCCTCCAGCGAGTACATCGCCTCGACCACCGTGCAAAGCTCGGTTCCCTGAGACGGGCTCCGGCCGGCCAGGTGCTCGTCGCAGGAGAACATTCCGGTCGGCTGGCCGTGGTAGCGGTCGAGCAGTTCGAGCATCCGGAAAACGGCGTCGCGGTCTTTCTCGTCGTGGGTCAGCCGGTAGCGCTCGCCGCCGTACTTCAGGGCCATCGCGATGTTCACGCCGTGGTTGTCCAGGTCGTGATGGCGGATGGATTTCTCGGTGTACGGGAAGTTCTCGAATTCCGATCGCCAGTCGTGACTCTGGGCAAACGCCTTCCGCGCGAGGTCCGGCAGCCAGGCTTCGTGCGTCCGTTCGTGAAGCCAGTCGAGCGTCACGGCAAGGTCAGCCACGCGGAACTTCGCCCAGCTATACATCGGCTCCCCTGAGATCACCGCCTCGATCTTCCGGCAGCACTTCAAAAGGGCGGGGATCACGCGAGGATCGCCGGTCGCTTCCTGATATTGCGTGAGGGCCTTGAAGAGCGGGAAGAGCGGCCAGACGTCGTACGGGCGGTGCTTTTGCGCGTCGCCAATCGGCCCGAGCCAGCCGTCGGGTTGCTGATGCTCGAGGATGTAATCCACCGACCTCCTGACCTTCGCCTTCAGGGCGGGGTCGTCGAGGAGATAGGCCAGCGGGACCAGGCCGTCGAGCCAGTACGGGACGCGTTCCCAGCCCTCGGCCTTGCCGCCGAACCAGGCGCTTTCCTTGATGTCGGGCCAGAATTCGTCGAGGTGCCCGCCCAGGCCCTCGGCCTGGATGCGAAGCTGCTCCTTGAGCCAGCCCGATGGTTGGATGCTCCCGAGCGGGAGCGGCTCGAATCGGGGACGGGCGCGATCGGCGGGGGGCTGCGCCCCGCGGGCGTCGACCGCTGTCATCCCGAAGAATCCGATCAAGACCAGCGCCACTGTTCGTCCCGCCCTCGACATCGCAACGTCCCCGTGAGCCGGTGAATCCGGAGGATGGTCCTCCTCCACCCGTCGGATTTTACCGGCTCCGGGGCGTCGATGCGATTGGGTGGGCCGATCAGGCGTTATACGCGACGTTGCGAAGCAGGTAGCTGGCGTCGGCTGTGTAGATATTCATATGAAGTGTCACGATCGCGGTCCCCTGCTGGATTCCGCCGGGACCGCGCCGGCCGCTCGGGAGGTAGTGGATATTCAGGACGCCCTGCCCATACGCCTCGACGTAGGTTCCTGCGCTGATGTTGGTATCGACGCTCACCTGGTTGAAGTGGCTGGGCCGGCCGCCGCGATCGAGGCTGCCCGGCTGCTGCGTGGCGGCGATGTTGAAGCCGAGGGCGCTGTTGCTGTTGATGTTCCGGTCGAAGATCGTGCCCACGCCGCCGAACGGTAGGCTGGGGTCCTTGGGCTGGACGATCCGGATCTGCACGTCGGAGTGGAACATCGTGTTGGCCGAGCCGTCGCCCTGGATCAGGACCTGGGCCGCCTGGGTGGGCGTCCGGCCGGGGACGATGCTGTACGGCCCGACGAACCGTGCCGTGAAAATCTGCCGCTTCACCTGGCCGGGCTTGGGGAGGCCGGTGGGGGCCAGGGCCATGTTGTTGATCGTGCCGTTGGGGTTGAGGAGCGGGCCCTGGGTGAGCGTCGCATGGCCGAGTGTGATCGTCGGCCCGTAACTCGAGCTGGAGGAATTCGGGCTCGACCCGGTGGTCCCTCCGCCCTGGCTGCCGCCGAGGCCCGAACCGCCACCGCCACCGCCACCGGCAAGGCTCGCGTGGCCGCGATGTCCGAGCAGCGAGAGGCTGTTGGCGGCCATCGTGGCAATGATCGCCGAGGGCAACTGCCGGCGCTCGAACCCCTCCAGTTCGGGCCGTAGCCCGCGACGATTTCGCCGTCCCATCGTCTCCTCCCCGTTCCAGCGCCGTTGGACGCAGAAAATCTCTGGACGTTTGGTTTGGAAGTTCCGAATTTCGATCGATCCGCATCGCCCCGGTCGCTCAGGGCATGACCTTTTTCCCGACCGCCGTGTTCAGTGTCAGCATGCTCCGGCGGTATCGGATCGCGGTGTCGAGGTACTGCTTGACCTTGTCGTTGAAGTCGAGCTGCGCGTTGATCACGTCGATGAAGCTGGCGGCGCCACGGTTTCTTAACTCAATCGTCTTGTTACGGATCTCGCGGGCGTCGGGGATCACGGTTTGCTGAAGCTCGCGGATCAGGCGGCGGGCGACCTGAAAGTCCTGAACGGCGACCTCGATATCAATAAGGGCCTGGCGTTCGATGTCCGCGAGCTGGAGCCGCGACTGATCGACGTTCATCTTCGCGCGAAGGACCCCGCCCTGATTTCGGTTGTAGATCGGCAGGGGGACGGTCACGCCGAGCGCCCAGGAGGTGGCGCTCCTGACGCCGTACGGGCTGTTATCCTGGAAGGTGTACGGCTGCCAGAGGACGTAGACGTCGCTGTAGGCGTTGGCCTTCGCGAGCCGGACGTCGGCGTGGGCCCGGCTGAGACCGAGCCGGTAAGCCTGGATATCGGGCCGCTCGTCCAGCGCGATCCTTCGCAGGTCGTCGATCGGCGGCAGTGGGGGAGCGGGGATGTCGATGTTGCCTCGGATTTCCAGGCGGCTGCCCTCGTCGGCGGGGAGGTTCATCAGCGAGCCGAGATTCAATTGGGCCCGGCGATAGGCCCCCTCGGCATCCATCAGCCCAAGCGATGCGATTCGAACCTGGTTCTCGACGCGGTCCAGCTCGAGCTGCGTGACCTGACCGGCCTTGAAAAGCCTCTCGTTCTGGGCGAGGAGTTGCTCCATCCCCTGGACACTCTGTCGCGAGTAGCGAAGAGTCTGGCGCGCGTTGAGGACGCCGACGAAGCCATCGTAGATGTCGTCGATCCGCTGGCGGACGGCATCTTGATACTGAGCCTCAAGGACCTTCTGGGCCCGGACTGCCACGGCGGTACGCGCCCGCCGCTTGCCCGAGACGTCCAGCGGAATATTCACGTTGGTGTCGAACTGCTGCGGGCCGCCGGGCTCGGACCGGTTGTACTGGCCAGGGCGGTACATCAGGAGCTGGCCGTCCTGGTAGAAGACCGGATTGGCCCGCAGGCTCGCCTGGAGGACGTCGGCGCGGGCCATCGGAATCTCGATGAATTTCTGGCGGAGGTCGAGGCTGCGGGCGAGGGTCACATCGATGATCTGGTCGAGCGTCAGGCCGTCGGCCGGGCCATCGTCCTCGGTCGAGGGGAGGTCCAGTGTCCCGGCGAATCCCGAGGAAGTGGGGCCGACCTGCTGGGATTCGGGGGCGGTCACGGGCATCTGGAGCGACGTCGGCCCCTGCGCGGCTCCCGGGTTCGAGAGTGCGCCGGTGATCCCCTTGGGCGTGGTCGGGCCCGGTCGTCCGCTGAGGATCGGGGAGGCCGGCTGGTTGGTGATTGGCCCGCTCGCTCCGGCGCCTGGGGCGGTTCCCAGGGCTGGAGAGCCGGCACCGGGCATGGAGCCAAGCGACGAGCCAGACCCTCCGGGGAGTGAAGGAATTTCGCTATCGATCTGCGCCTGCTGTGCCCGGGCGCCCGGGATCGTGGCGAGGCAAGCCCAGGCGATCGCAAGGTTTCCGATGGCGACGGTCGCTCGACTCCCTTGACCGGTTCGCGGCCGAGGTCGGCCCGGCATCATGACCATGCCCACCCCTCCTGGACTCAGGATCGCGGGGGCGTCGGCCGGCATCCTGCCCGCCGCGTCGGTCGGTCCATCCAGGCCGGCCCGCTTCCCAACGATCTCTCTCTCCAGGCTGATCGGCCGATCGCGTCGGCCTGCTCCAATCCCGGTGCGACCCGCAGTGTCGGTAAGATTTGCCGGATCGTCGCGGTCGCCGTGGGGCAGGATGAGGTCGATCCGGTCCGGGCCCGGTGCCGTTTCCGTTTCACCCGGGTCTGGGCCAGGGGGACGGGCTCCGGTCGTCTCGCGACTGGTGCCTCTCCCCATGAAGCGGTTCCGGCTGAGCACCCTGATGCTGCTGGTCGTGATCGCGGCCCTGGGCATCGCCATGGTGATGCAGCAACGGCGGGCGGCCCGCAGGGAGGCCCAATGGCTGGCGATGTGGGCCGGTTACAGAGGAGAAGCTGCTGAGGCTGTCGGCCGAGCGGGACCGCCTGATGGAGTCATTGCAGGCCGTGCCGAGGAAGGAGGGTCAATAGATGGGAGGTGAACTGATCGAAGCATCGCCGGTCAGCGTTCCAGCCGTTAGCAAGCTGCCTGAGCTGCCGGTGCTGGTTGAGCGGGCCGGGGGGGCAGCCTGCTTCGCCTGGGATGAATTCTTCTATGCCGAGCATCACAACGCCCACACGCAGAAGGCCTATCTGCGGGCGGTGAAGCGGTTCTTGGCCTGGTGCGAGGGGCAGGGGGTGGAACTGGCGACGATCACGCCGCTTCAGGTGGGGCAATACCTCGTCGGCCTGGGCGGGTCCGCTGCCAAGAAGAATCTGGCCCTGGTGGCGTTACGCAGCTTCTTCGACCGGCTGGTCAATCGGCATGTCGTCATCCTGAATCCGGCGGCATCGCCACACCCTGCCTATCCCGCACGCCCCGTTAGGGCTCGATGATGGTGGTTTCGTCGGCGGGGGCTCGTCGTGCGTAGTGTCCTTGGGCAGAATTGGCGTGAAGACGGGGACTAGAATCGGCAAGGATGTGAGCACCGTCACTTCCCGCTTTCTCTCAGAATTCGGCCCGCACAAGCTGCCCCCGATTTCCTGGGCTGAATTCAAAATGAAATACCTCGTGGACTAAACTCTCGGCTGGC
>DAHZZC010000916.1 GCA_027435495.1 Planctomycetales bacterium | reverse complement strand
GCATCGCTGAGATCGCTGGGATAGGGCCGGCGGGGTTGGGTGTTCATGGGAAAACTCCGAAGAGAGCGGCGGAAACACGAGCCGAAATTAGCCCCGACCCATGTAATCTGTCCAGAGACCCGCGGTTCCCGCGCCCGTTCTTAGCAGTGAGGAGACCGCCGCTTGCCCTGCTCCGTCGCCGGCTCGCCGAGGATGGCCAATCTGATGCCTCGCGCCTCGCTGCCTCGCGATCCCGCCGAAACACACCTTGACTTGAACGACATCGCTGGTTCTCATGGAAATGGAAGTCGACCCGGTGAAGTCGACGACGTGTAGGGATGCCCCATCGGGATCACCATGCGCGGATCCGTACGCCGGCTCCTGTTCGCCTCACTGATCGCCTTCCACGCGATTGCGACCCTGTGCGGACCATGCCTGCATGAGCTCTCGGGGCTCTCGCATCCGATTAGCGCGGCCGGCAAGCCGAACCGCACCGAGGCACCGAGCCAATCCCCCTCTGATTCGTCTGACAACTGTCCCATATGCCATTTCGTGGCCCAGGGGCAGTTCGTCGATACACCTGTCTGCGAGCAGTCGGAGCCGATGCTCGTCGATCGAGTGACGACCGACTTGCCCACCGCCAGCCCGACGGCCCGGCTCCATGCCTCGGCCCCGCGCGCACCTCCGGCGTCCCGCTCGATCGTGGCGTGACGCCGGCGTGCTGGATTCTGAGCCGCTCCCTTGCGCGCCTGTCTGCGTCTCGGCGCCTCTCGGTGCGGTGTTGGATGCCGACCCTCGCCAACCTCTACCCCGCTCCTCGATCCGTCCCTGGCGAGCGATCGCGCCCTCACGGGGCCGCCGTCCACGCGTGCCCGCGCCGGTCCTCCTCACCGACCCCGCTCCATCAGCAGATATCATCCGTCTCATCATTCCCCGCTTCCTGGAGAGGATACCCATGCGCCTTCGCAGGTCGAGGTCCACGCCCGGCTTTACCCTAATCGAACTGCTTGTCGTAATCGCGATCATCGCGGTTCTGATCGCGCTGCTCTTGCCCGCTGTGCAGGCAGCGAGGGAAGCGGCCCGCAGAGTCTCTTGCAACAACAATTTGAAACAGATCGGCCTGGCCCTGCACAATTATCACCAAGCGATAGGCGTGTTTCCTCCCGGGTATATCAGCGCCATCAATCCGGCGATCGCCGACCCGTGTAACATGGACATCGAAGGGAGCACGTCGATTGACCTGGGCCCCGGCTGGGCCTGGGCAGCGATGATCCTCCCCCAGATGGAACAGCAGCCGATTTACAATTCGGTGAACTTCAATCTTTCGGTCGCCTACGCCGCTAACAACACGTGCAGCACCACATTGCTCAATGTGATGATCTGTCCATCGGACCCTGGCCCAGACCTGGTTCCAGTGCTTGCGAACCCGCCCGATCCGGCCAATCCCGGATCGTATAGCGGCACGAACGTGGTCGACACACTGGCGAGGGGTAACTATGTCGGCTGCTGGGGCCTTGGCGAGCTCTGCGCTGGCTCGACCCCGACGGGTGCGATGTACCCGGGCGACCCGGTCGGGTTACCCGTCGGGATCTTCCAGCGCAACAGCAGGACGCGCGTGGCCTCGGTCACCGATGGGACAAGCAATACCTTCATGGTTGGTGAACGGAGCCACAACCTTAGCTACGTTACCTGGACCGCCCGATCGGTGAATGGATGGCTGGGTGTGACGTCCCCCTCGGCAGGAGGTTCCGACAGGTTCAATCCATCGCCTGAGGAAGCCTGGGTCCAGATCATGGGACCAGCGGGCCTTGAGAACGGACTCCGGACGCCGAACGATCCCGAGGCACATGTTGAGGATTACTGGAGCATGCATCCGGGCGGGGTCAACTTCCTGTTCGCCGATGGCTCGGTTCACTTCATCAAGTCGTCGATCAATCCAATTCCCTATCGAGCGATGATGACACGCAACTATGGTGAGATTGTCTCGGCTGACTCCTATTGATCCGGGGCCAGGAATCAAAGCGAAGGCCTGAGAAATTTTCTGGCAGGAGACGCCGTTCGGCTACAAGCGATAAGACCCTGGCTTCGATCGCACGCTTTTCCGTTCGATGGGCGTCCTTGGGTTTTCTCTGAACGAGGAGCCTCTTGAGGCCGGTCCTGCTTGCGATCGGCTCAATTTTAGCCAATCGCTGAGCCAATGGCTCATGGCCGATGGTTCGGAGCTGATTTGCCCTGACATTCTCAAAAGCCCCGATCAAACGGATGGATGGACCTAACGAATGGTGTTATGTCGATTCTCACGCCTGATGTCGAGGCTGTGATCGTGTTGCCTCACCAGAGATTGTTACCGAGTAGTGATCACGTGGGAGCGCGAAGTGAGCGGCCGCTTCCGCCCTCCAGGGCGCCTGTTCTGATGGGTAACGTCCTCGACTCGATAACATAAGCGATGCGTCAAAGCGGTCCTCGACCTCCACATTGCCCATTGCCTCAATCCTATTCCATAAGCTGCCGGACACAGCCTCGATTCGATCCCGAAAGCTTCGCGATTTGTCCGATCGCCACGCAGGCCGGGCTGAGGCGACTCCCGGGGATGAGTTATGGCTTCTGATTGAGGATCGTCGGCCCATCGGTCTTGCCCGGAGTCAGAGGAGACGCTATAATTGGATAAAAATATCCAGTTCTACTGGGGGGGTTGTAGGTGCTATCCCAGAGGGGTGAGTATGCCCTGCATGCTGTGGTCGCCCTGTGTTCAGGTTGGGGCGGATCGATGACGACTCAACGGATCGCGGCACAGAGTGGGGTCCCGGCCGGCTATCTGTCGAAGGTTTTGCAGGCGCTGGGACGGGCCGGGTTAGTCGAAGGGCAGCGAGGCCGGAGCGGGGTTTCGTGCAGGCCCGACCCGCCCACGAGCTCACGGCGCTTGATGTGATTAACGTAGTCGATCCGATCTGTCGGATCGGGCAGTGCCCGCTGGGGCGTCCTGATTATTGAGATCCGTTTGTGCCCGCTGCACCGCCGGATCGACCTGAGCATCGCTCTGGTAGAGTAGATATTCGGTCAGACGAGGATCGACGATTTGCTTGACGACCCGGCTCCGGTCCACTCTCTCGGCGAGACGGCGGTCGGGACGATGCGGGAGTTGGGTGATGAAAGAGGGGGCCATGTTCACCGAATCTCCGAGTGATATCAACAGCCGGGAGGCGATCCCGGCCAGTGTGGGAGGTTCGACGGGTGGCGAGGAGGCATTAGGTTGTGGGCCTGGTGGGAGCGGCACCTCCTTCGACGCCGAGTCCTTGCGGGCCGACTTCCCCGCGCTGGAGCGGGAGATCCATTCCGGCGTCCCCTTGACCTACCTGGATTCGGCCGCGACGGCGATGAAACCCTGGCCTGTGATCCGGGCCGTCCGAGAGTATGACATTGATTATCCGGCCAGCGTTCACCGGGGCCTGCATTCCCTCAGTGAACGTGCGACCCTGGCTTACGAGTCGGCCCGAGAGCGGATCGCGAGGTTCATTGGCGCGACCGACACGGCCTGCATCGTATTCACCCGCGGCACGACCGAATCGATCAATCTGGTCGCCCGATCGTGGGGAGGCAGGTTTCTCGGGCCAGGGGACGAGGTCCTCTTGACCCTGCTGGAGCACCATTCGAACCTGGTACCGTGGCAGATGCTGGCTCGCGAGCGCGGGTTGACGCTCAAGTTCGCCGATGTGACCGACGATGGCCAGCTCGACCTCGAATCGTTCGACCGGCAGCTCTCGGACCGCGTCCGTCTTGTGGCGGTCACGGCGGCTTCGAACGTGCTGGGGACGATTCCGCCCCTGGATCAGATCGTGGCCCGGGCTCGCGGGTGCGGGGCGAAGGTGCTAGTTGACGCAGCCCAGGGAATCGTTCACCGTCCGATTGACATTGAGGCCCCGTCCGTCGACTTCCTGACCTTCTCCGCGCACAAGCTGTACGGCCCGACCGGCGTGGGAGTGCTCTATGCCCGTCGAGAGCATCTGGAAGCGATGCCTCCAATGCTGGGCGGGGGGAACATGGTCTTGCGGGTGGACCTCGAAGGCGCCGGGTGGAACGACGTGCCCTGGAAGTTCGAGGCCGGTACGCCGCCAATCGCGCAGGCAATCGGCCTTGGGGCCGTCGTCGACTACCTCGGGCAGTTCGACCGGTTGGCCATGTTGGCCCACGAGGAAGAGCTGACGCAGTACGCCTGGCGGGTCCTCTCCGAACTCGAAGGCGTACGGCTCCTTGGGCCGGATCCACGCGAGGTCGGCCGGGCGGGGATCATCAGCTTCCTGGTCGAGCAGATACACCCGCATGATCTCGCGCAACTGCTCGATCGCGACGGGGTGGCTATCCGGGCCGGTCACCATTGCGCCATGCCGCTGCACCATCGGCTTGGACTCCCTGCGTCGGCCCGTGCGAGCCTCGCCCTGTACAACAACGCCGCGGACGTTGATCGCCTGGCCGGGGCCATCGAACGTGCGAGGTGGACCCTGCGCCGCCCGCCGGCCCGGCCGAAGCCATCACTGACGCGGACGCACCCGGAGGTGGGAAATGGATGATTTACTCTATCGTGAAGAGATCCTCGAGCGTTACTACGATGCGCCTCGACGAGGCCGGCTGGAGGCTCCGGATCGATCCGCCGAACTGGACAATCCTCTCTGCGGCGATCGCATCCGCCTGGAACTCGCCTTGGGGACAGGCGGCCGGATTGTCGCGGCGCGGTTCGACGGGGATGGCTGCGTCATCAGCCAGGTGGCAGCTTCGTTCCTGGCCGAGCATCTCGAGGGGATGCCGGTGGACGAGGCCCGACGCCTCCCAGCTGACAAGGTAATCGGCCTGCTCGGGATTTCCCTGAGCCCTGCGCGGGTCAAGTGCGGGATCCTGGCCTGGCGGGCCCTCCAACATGCCCTGGACGTGACTGCGGATTCGGCCACCAACGGATCCGGCATCGATCTCTCCATATCAACAGGATGATCCTCGTCACTCGAACCGCCAGCGTGACTGCTCGAAGCCCCGAGGGCGTCTCTTCGTCACATCCTCTTGTGGGACATCACGCAGGGAATTCGAATCGTCGCCGATCAGTCCGCGCCGTGCCGGTCGGAGAAGACGGTGGCGGCGTTAAGCCTCCCGGTGTGCATGGGACGGTTGCACCTTGGGGGTCCCCTCCGTAATGCTGAAGTGCCCGGGCGAGCTGTCATCTCACCACAGAGGGGCTCCTCCTTGCCCGGAACTGCCAACCCGGTCAAAGACCCCAATCACCGGTTTGAGCGAATCCTGAGGGATGGCCCTGGAGGTTCACACGAACATCTCACACGCTCTGGCTTTGCTGGCTATTCCCATTCTCAATGAGCCACCCTGTCATTTTGAGAAGAAAAGTTGCAGCATCGACAGTCCTCCGGCCGAGGTGCTCCTGGGTGTGCCAATCCATCAAGGTCTTAAGTCCATGCCTTGGTGGTATTTGCGGCGCGATTGCTCGTTATTCGGTGTTCTGGCATCCGGTATGCAATAACCCTTCACCGACTCGAGCGGCGAAGGCCGCAGGCAATCCCGCGACTACAAGAAGGCGGGAAAGCCAGGATGGTACGAAACTGAGAGCAGGCGAACCGGGCTTTGAAGGATAGCCTCAGGTCCAGATTCATGGAGGTCCGAAGATGCTGGTACTGAGCCGCAAGATCAACGAGAAGATCGTCATCGACGGGAACATCGTGATCACGGTCGTTAAGATCGATCGCAATCATGTCCGGATCGGGATCGAGGCTCCGGGCGACGTCCGCGTTTTCCGTGAGGAGATCCTGAGCAACTCCGTCCGTCACGCAGAGGAGGCTGTCGCGGCGGGCGTCTGAGCCACGAATCGTTCAGGATAGCCCTTTTACCGATCGATTGCCTGGCAGAACGGGGCCAGTAGACCTGCGTAGGTCACGCTCCGAGTCGCGGTCAGGTCGGCCCGGCGCGGCCCACGAAGACGTGGGCGCTCCCACCTCTCTCATCACGTACCTTCGTCCGCCACCCTCGGGTCCCACATCTCCACGTTCCGAGGGAACTCCATCCCGAGACGGCCGGCTCCGCGCCAGGATGGCGACGGAGCCGGATGCTCGCGTTCTGCCCCCTGGCTTTATCCGAATGTATAGTATGCGGACGGGTGATCGAGCGATCGGACCGAGGGGAGCGAACGGGCCATGAATCGATCGTTACCACCCTCGCCGCGTGGCCGAGGTGCGGGGTTCAATACGGCGAACCGGTTCGAGTCGACGCGTCGCGAGTGGGATCTTCGCCCGGCCGTACTCCGGCGTCGCCGCCAGGTAGATCGTGTGCTGTCGCTCCCCCTCGACGTCGTAGAAGGCCAACGTGCCGACCATCGCCTCCCGCCAGCCGTCGTCGCACATCAGCGTGCAGGTCCCATCCAGGCTGATCGCCACCGTGGCCGGGGGCGACTCGAACTTCGGCAGGGCGTAGCTCCAGTCCTCATCCTTGACCTGCTGACCGCCGGAGAAACGATCCGGGGTCGGCCGTCCATCGGCAGGGCGTAGCTCCAGTCCTCCTGCTTGATCTGGGCCGCCGCCACCGCATCGGCGATGTCCTGGATCAGGCAGCGGGAGACGACCCGGCCGTGATTCGCCTCCAGGTCCACCTGGACCCGGGGCGAGCTGAACTCGGCGTACTTGTGCGAGACCATCTTGGCGAAGCGAGGGGTGGAGCTGACGACGATGCGGGCGTCCCGATCGAGCGGGCAATAGGTCGGACCGCCCTGTGGACTCTGGTAGACGTGGCGGGCGACGGTGGCCACGCCGTAGGGGGTCTGATAGTTCTTCTCGACCTGTCCCTTGGAGGTGAGCTTGACCGGCCCGACGGTGATCGGCGAGCCGTCGGTGTCGAACTGCTGGAGCCCCTCGGCGGTGGCGACGACGCCGGCCTCGTTGAGCCGATCCTGGAGCGCCTCCTCGAAGTCGAGCATCGAGCTGCTGTAGGGGACCTCGATCTGGAGCGTGAAGGAGGTCGTCGTCCGGGAAACGATCGTGGCGTTCATGGTTCCAGTCCCTCGAAATGCAGCACTTGGGCCTCGACAGCCAGCAGGCTGGACAGGGAGGTAGCGATGTGTCGATTCGCTTGACCTGGCGACAACTTGTCCTCGGCGATGTCTCGCGCCGGTTCCTCGCTCGATATCACATTCTGTCCGCGGCCAGCCCGGCGAGGCATCAGTCGGCCGCTCGCGCCACCAGCCGCACGAACCAGTGAGGTCAGGTTATGTCCGAAACGTCGAGCCGGAGAAGCCGGAGAATTCGGGTGCAGACAAGCTCTCGATCCGATACCTTCGTATGCGGATCTTGCTTCGCCCCGTTCCGGCTCATTGACGTAGCTGCCGAAGGTTTATCTCCCATGAATCGCGACGTACTTTTCCGGGTCGTCCTTGCCATCCTGTTCCATGCCATTGGTGGTCCCGCCATCGCCGACGAGCGGCCAAACCTGATCTGGATCATGGCCGACGACCTTGGCTACGGCGAGCTTGGCTGTTACGGCCAGAAGGCCATCCACACCCCGAATCTCGATCGGATGGCACGCGAGGGGATACGCTTCACGCGGTTCTACGCCGGGGCCACGGTCTGTGCCCCGTCTCGCAGCGTGCTGATGACTGGCCTACATCACGGCCATACGCGTGTCCGCGGTAACGCCGGAGCAGGTAACCCGATTGCGCAGGCCCTCCGCCCAGAGGACGTGACCGTCGCCCGTGTCCTGCATGACGCCGGCTATCGAACGGCGCTAGTCGGCAAATGGGGGCTGGGCGACGTCGGGCTGGCAGAGTCGGGCCTACCGCGCAAGCATGGTTTCGACGTGTTTTTCGGCTACCTCAACCAGAGTCACGCGCACAATCACTTCCCGGACTTCCTCTGGCGTGACGAGCAACGAGTGACGCTCCCCAACACGATCGTCCCGATGGGCAAGCATGGCGCCGGCTATGCTACGAAGTCGGTCGCCTACGCCGACGACCTATTCGCCGAGGAGTCCCTGAAGTTTGTCGCTGAGAATCGCGACCGGACGTTCTTCCTTTTCTGGAGCATGGTCGTCCCGCACGCGAACAACGAGCGGACCCGGGCGCTGAATGACGGGGCCGAGGTTCCGGACTACGGCCCCTACGCCGACCGCGACTGGCCCGCCTCGGACAAGGGGCAGGCCGCGATGATTACGCGGCTCGATGGGTACGTCGGCCGGATGCTCGATCAACTCAAGGAGCAGGGGTTGGATTCCCGGACGCTCGTAATCTTCACCAGCGATAACGGCCCGCACAACGAGAGCCATCATGACCTCACCCGGTTTCACCCCTCGGGGCCGGTCCGCGGCATCAAGCGCAGCCTGACGGACGGAGGCATCCGCGTGCCGATGATTGCCCGGTGGCCGGGAAAGATTGCGGAGGGGAGCACGAGCGGTCACGTCGCGTATTTCGGCGACTGGATGGCGACCGCCGCGGAACTGGCCGGCGCCAGGATGCCCCAGAATTGCGACTCCATCAGCTTCGTCCCGACGCTGCTCGGTCGTCCGGCCGATCAGGCGAGCCACGAGTTCCTCTACTGGGAATTTCATGAGGGCGGCTTCCGACAGGCCGCGCTGTATCGAGGCCGCTGGAAGGGTATCCGCCAGGGACGTCCCGGCACCTCGCTGGTTCTGTACGACCTGGACAGCGACGTCGGTGAGAAGACGGACGTGGCCTCCCAGTACCCCGAGATCACGGCCCGGATCGACGCCTACCTGAAGACCGCCCGCAGCGATTCGCCCGACTGGCCGGTCAGGACCGGCAAATAATCGCATGCGATGACCTGAGCGGCTGGGGTCGCCGTCCACCAGATGACGTCCCGCGACACGACCGCATACGCCCTGGTCCGCTTGCAATCACATCGAATGACCTTGATTTTCCTCTCGGATTGGCCGATGCTGACTGATAGGGAGATGGGATTGAATGCACCGTTTCGTGGCCTGGCTCTGTCTGATCGTCGCCCTCGCGGGCCCGCTCGCGAGCCAGGCCAGGATCGCGTACGGCCTCCTGCTTTCTCGGTCCGAGCTTGGCCTGAACGTCCTTGAATCGGGCCAGGAGGTCGAGGACGAGGAATACGACGGCCGGGACATGGTCGCGACCTTCGCCCACGTCGATGTCGGGCCGACGGATCGATTCAACCTGGCCCTTCCGTTCGACCTGCTCTCCATCATCCCCGCACCGATCACTTCTCCCAGCAGGTTCCGGGAAGCCGGATGGCGCCAGGGCCGCTGGAAATGGCCGCCGCCGACCGCCAGGCAGCGCTGCGCGCTGCTCCAGACCCTCCTGATTTGACTCAGGATCGCCGACACGAGCCGACTGTGCCCCTCCAAGTGGCCTGCGCCGAGGGGCTACGGCACCGTTCCGCACCGCCGTGGCCCGTTCCTCGATGCGCCGAGGCGACCCACCGGGGGCCTTCTCGTTGGCCCTCAAATCGCTCGACGGCGCCCCCCGCTCGGGCCGCCCGCGCACCGCTGATCCTCGTCGATTCTTTGCGTCCCCCGACGTCCTCCTCGCGCGGGCGCCGGGGTTTGTTGGAGCGGTCCTACCATGTCGAGGCCACTGCCAGTTTTCTCGATGGGTTTGGTTCTTCTGATCGGCGGGGCGGTCGCCGGTTTCACCACGGGCTGGAGTCGTCCGAACTGGGCGCCCTCATGGGTCCGCGACCGGCTCGATCGGTGGTCGGGCGAATCGACCGTGCCCGATCGGCAGGCCGATCCTCCGGGCGAACGGGCCGGCCCAACGTCGGTCGCGATCGATCCCAATCCGCCCGCAGCCCGGGATCGGGCGACCTTGCCCACGGTCCGGCTCGCCTCCGAAGAAGTCGCCCGGATGGTCGGCATCGAGACCGCGCCGGCGGGTGCGGTCCGGCACGCCCACTCGCTCTCGGCGAATGCCGAGGCCGCCTATGATTCCCGGCGATATGCGACGGTGAGTCCCAGGGTCGCAGGCTTCCTCCGGGAGGTCCGGGCGGATCTCGGGCGTCGTGTTCACCGCGGCGATAATCTGGCGGTGGTCGACTCGGCCGAGATCAGCGCAGCCCGGACGCAATTCCTCTCGGCCCGCGCCGCACTCAACCTCGCCGAGGCGACCCACGTGCGCACGGCCTCTCTGGCAAAGACGGGACAGGTCGCCGCGCGGACCGAACTGGAGTCGCGGACCGCGCTCGAGCAGGCGAAGGCCGCCGTGATGGACGCCGAGCAGCGGCTCCGCAACCTCGGGATGGGCGACGCCGAGATCGACCGGATCCGGACCTCGGACGACCGGGCAAGCCTGCTCGAGGTCGTTGCCCCGATCGACGGGACGATCGTCTCGCTCCGCGCTGTCCAGGGCGAGGCCGTTCAGGCGACCGCCCCGCTCTTCACGATCGCCGACACCCGGACCATGTGGCTCTGGATCGACGTCTACGAATCGGAGATCGGCCAGGTTCGCAAGGGGCAGTCGGTGGACTTTCTCGTCCCGGGTTCCGAGACGCCCGTAGCTTCGGGGAGAGTCACCTGGATGGGGACCGAGGTCAACCCGACCACGCGGACGACCCGCGTCCGGGCCGAGCTGGCAAACCCGGAGGGAAAGGTCCGGGCCAACCAGTTCGGCAAGGCGAGGCTCCGCATCGGCGAGGTGCATTCGGCGGTCGTGGTTCCCTCGGGCACGGTCCAGCGTTGGGAAAAGGATCAATACGTCTTCCTGCCCCGGCCCGGCCTCGCCTTCGAGCCGAGGAGGGTCCAGACCCGGCCGATCGATGGGGATGACCGCGTCGAGATCGTTGAGGGGCTTCAACCCGGCGAGCTGATTGTCGTTGCCGGTGCCTACCGGCTCAAATCCGAGATCGACCGCGGCGCCATCGCCGAGGAGTGAACCGGCCATGCTCAACGCCCTGATCGGGTTCAGCCTGAAGAACCGGTTCGTTGTGCTGCTCCTGACGGCCATCTTCATCGGCCTCGGGCTCAACGCAGCCTTCCGTCTTCCGCTGGACGCCTACCCCGACATCACGCCGGTGCAGGTCCAGATCAACACCGTCGCGCCCGAGCTGTCGGCCGAGGCGGTCGAACGGCTCATCACCTTCCCGGTCGAGTACGGCCTCGGCGGGATGAAGGGCCTCGAAGAACTCCGCTCGAATTCCAAGTTCGGGATGTCGCAGGTGATCGCCACGTTCGAGGACGGCACCGACATCTACTTCGCCCGCCAGCAGATCAACGAGCGGCTGGGCGAGGTCCGGCTTCCGGTCGGCGTCGAGCGGCCGGTGATGGGGCCGGTCGCCACGGCGCTCGGCGAGGTCTACCACTTTATCCTGACGAGCCAGTCCCGCGACCTCACCGAACTGCGGACGCTCCAGGACTGGGTCGTCCGGCCCCGGCTGCGTCGGGTCGCTGGCGTCGCGGAGGTGAACGCCTGGGGCGGGCTGGCGAAGCAGTTCGAGGTCCGCGCCGATCCCGACCGGCTCGCCGAGCATGGGCTGACCCTCGACGACCTGAGCACCGCACTCCAGGAGAACAACCAGGATGCCGGCGGCGGCTACATCGCGAAGGCCGGCGAGCTGAGCCTGATCCAGGGCCTCGGCCGCGCCAGGACCGTCGAGGAGATCGCCCGGATCGTCATCCGGGCGCAGAACGGCGTCCCAATCCGTGTGCAGGATGTGGCGAGCGTCGCCATCGGCCACATGATCCGCCGGGGCGCCGTCACGGCCGACGGCGGGGGCGAGGTCGTCCTCGGGATTGCTTACATGCGGATGGGCGAGAATACCCGGGACGTCACCCACGGCCTCGACCGGGCCATGGAAGACGTACGCAAGGCCCTCCCGTCCGACGTCGAGGTCGACGTTGTCTATCGCCGGACCGAACTGGTCGACCAAGTTCTGCGCACCGTCGAGCGCAACCTCTTCGAGGGG
>DAHZZC010000915.1 GCA_027435495.1 Planctomycetales bacterium | reverse complement strand
AGGCGAGGGCGAGGAAGGTCAGCATGTGGCAGCTCGCGAGGCTGGCGACGAACGCCTCCTCGGGATCCACGCACGAGACGCCGCCGCAGTATCCAGGCGCCGACGAGGCCCGGACGGTGATCCCGCAGTCGAAGGTCCAGTGGTGGTCGCGGTTGAAGGTTTCGTAGGCGAAGGCGGGCGTCTCGCGATGCCAGGCAATCGCGGCCTTGTGCTCCGACATGGGGCGGTTTCCTCAGCTGGTTTCCGGGGTCGCGGCATCGGGTCGTCGACGCGATGGTAACGCCCGCCCGGCCGCCGGTAAACGGGCGACGGGGTGGCAAGGGTGTGTCGGACTCGCCTACAATCCCCCCGAGAACGTCGGGAATCGTCGGGCCTGCGGATGGTGCCTGGTTGCGAGGCGAGTGGGGGCGGCATGCGTCGAAATATGGTCCTCGTACGCCGATGGCTCCTGCTCTGGGCACTGATGTTCTGGCAGGGCGGGTTCACCTTCTACGGCGGGGTCGTCGTGCCGATCGGGGCCGACGTGCTCGGCTCCGACCGGGACCAGGGCTTCATCACCCGACGGGTGACGAACTATCTCAACCTGGCGGGCGCCGTCGCGCTGACCCTCTGGGGCTGGGACCTCCTGGCGATTCGAGGGGCGAGTGCGAGCGGGCGTCGGCTCCGATGGGCGATCTGGGCGGGGCTCGTACTGGCGCTCGCCCTGCTCGTCTGGCTCCATCCGAAGCTCGACGAGTTGCTCGTCCCGGACGACGCGGCGATCCTCGATCGTCGCCGCTTCCGCGCGCTCCACGAACGCTATTTGATCGTCATCACGGTCCAGTGGGTCGGATGCCTTTTGCTGACTGCCTTGACCCTCCTCGGCTGGCGGCACGACGACGCCCGAGAGGCCACCGGCGAGGGATAAGCCCGGGCCCTCGCCTCGGTCTTCCCTTCGCCGGCCCGAGACCGCTATCGTGGCGGGATCGATGGGAATTCACCTCGATCGGAGGAGTGGGAGCCGGCCGGTGAAAACTGCCAAGACGAACGCTCTTCGGTTGCTGGACCGACTCGGCATCTCCTACGAACTCCGAGAGTACGAGGTCGATCCCAACGACCTCGCCGCCGAGACCGTCGCACGCAAGGTGGGCCTGCCGCCCGGGCAGGTCTTCAAGACACTGGTGGTCCGCGGCGACAAGCACGGCGTCTGCCTGGCCGTCGTCCCCGGCAACTCCGAGCTCGACCTCAAAGCCCTGGCCAGGGTCACCGGCGACAAGAAAATCGAGACCGTCCCGCTGAAGGAGGTCGAACCGCTCACCGGCTACATCCGGGGCGGCGTCACGGCGCTGGCGTGCAAAAAATGGTACCCAGTGGTACTCCACGAGACTTTTGAACTCTTCGACGTGATCTCCATCTCGGCGGGAATGCGGGGTTTGCAGGTCCTTCTCGCTCCCCAAGACTATATCCGGTCCGTCGGCGCCCGGATCGCCCCGATCGCCCGAGAAAAGGAACCGCCTCAATGACCGAAATTCTCCGCATCACGACCCGCGAAATCTGGGAACAGGCCCTCGCTCGCGGCGAGTTTCGCAGCGACGACCTCGCCGCCGAGGGCTTCATCCATTGCTCGACCCCTGAACAATTGACTTATGTTCATGAGAAGTTCTACAGGGGACTGACCGGGCTGATCGTCCTGCGCATCGACCCCGAAAAACTCGAATCGCCGCTGGTCTGGGAGAATCCGCACGAAACCTTGAAGTTGTTCCCACATGTCTACGGGCCGATCCACCCGGGGGCGGTCATCGAGGTGGTTCCGATCGAGGATCTGGTTGTTTAGAGCATAATGGAATATATGCAATTGCGATGATCCTATCCGGGACATCCGGTCGCTTTTCGTAGGATGGGGGAACCCGGACGAAGCCACCGGTGTTGGGGCGATCGCCGGCTGGAGCCGGCTCCTACAAAAGACATTTTCGGCCAGAGCCAAAGTCGATGGCCTCGGACCGTACCGATCGCCCCTGTAACCTCCGATCTGGACTCCAGCCCCCGATCCGGCCATGGCATCAGGTGTCGCGTGGATCGCCGGCTGGAGCCGGCTCCTACAAAAGACATTTTCGGCCAGAGCCAAAGCTCATGCGCCGATTGCCGACGGGAGTCCGCTTCGACCACGGGCAAACCCGGCCGTAACTTAGCACGGCCGATCAACCCAGTACTCCCGCCGAGATTTGCTCGAGCCAGCCGATCTCGAGGACGCCCCAGAGGCCGATGACAATCGCCTCGGCGGCGTCGTGACGGAGCGAGGTCGGCCGAGGGGCGCCCGACCACTCGATGATCCGGCGGGCCAGGACGTCGGCGGATTGCTTCGACCGGTCCCGGCCGCGCTGGTCCTTTGGGGCGAAGAAGCGAACGCGCCAGTCTTCGGCGGCGATCTGGTGGACGAGGATCCCCCGGCGTTGGGCGTCACGCGCCCAGATCTCGGCGATCGGGCCGCCGCCTTCGAGCACCAGATGCAAGACCTCGGGGCAGGCGTCGAGCAGGCCATGCACCCCCCGACGGAGCGAGGTCCGGTTCGCGTAGTGCTGCGAGCGATACCAGGATAATCGAGCGTCTGCTCCATAAAGCGCCAGCCCGGTTCGGAGCCCCAGGTCCACCGCGAGCAAGGAGGGCATGGGGATCTCCTTCGGAGCGTCCGGCACGATCCCGGACTTGCCCCGGCGCCGGCCGGGGGCCAAAATCGGGGTGTTCCGCGAGACGACCACCTGGATTGTATCCCGATGAAAATCCTCTTCCTTCACGGCTGGCACTCGGTCCCTGGCGGGGTCAAGCCGTCGTACCTGGCCGACCACGGGCACGAGGTGATCAACCCCGCGCTCGATGACGACGACTTCGACCAGGCTGTCCGGACCGCGCAGGAGGCCTTCGACGGTCATCAACCCGACGTGGTCGTCGGCTCGTCCCGCGGCGGTGCCGTGGCGATGAACCTCGACGTCGGCCCGACTCCGCTCGTTCTGCTCTGTCCGGCCTGGAAGCGATGGGGCTCGGCCCGGACCGTCAAGCCCGGGACGATTTTCCTCCATTCCGAGGCCGACGACGTCATCCCGATCGCGGAGAGCCGCGAGTTGATCCAGGCCAGCAAACTCCCCGAGTCGTCCCTGATCGTCGTCGGGACCGACCACCGGCTCGCCGACCCCGAGCCGCTGTCGATCCTCCGGGAATCGTGCGAACGGGCCCAGCCGCGATCGATCTCGCGAACGAGTGGAGGACCATCATGAGCGACTTGCTGAACCAGGAAAGATTCGCCTCGATGTACGCCAGGAAGCCCCCCTGGGACATCGGTCGGCCGCAACGGTCGTTCGTCGAGGCCGCCGATCGGGTCACGGGGGCGATCCTCGATTCCGGCTGCGGCACCGGCGAAAATGCCCTCTACTTCGCCGAGCGGGGCCACACCGTCCTCGGCATCGATTTCCTCGAAGGACCCATCCAGGAGGCCAGGCGAAAAGCGCAGGAGCGTGGCCTGGTCGCCGAGTTCGTCCAGAAGGACGCCCTGACGCTCTCGGACCTCGACCGGACTTTTAACTCGGTGATCGACAGCGGACTCTTCCACGTCTTCAGCGACGAGGACCGGGCCCGATATGTCGACGGACTCGCCCACGTGACCCGGCCAGGCGGCCGACTCTTCCTGCTCTGCTTCAGCGATGAGGAACCCAGCGGTCACGGCCCCAGACGTGTCTCTCAGCGAGAGCTTCGCGAATCGTTTGCCATCGGCTGGGAGGTGGAAGCGATCCGGGCCTCTCGCCTGGAGGTCCGGCCCGACCTGGAAGACATTTCCTTCAGCGAGGGTGGTCCGAAGGCCTGGTTCGCGGTGATCCGGCGGCTGGGATGAGGCGGCCGACCATCGGGGCGGACCCTTGGAAAATCGGGACGGGAAATGCCCGACCATGGCCAGTGGCCCCAATTCTGGCGAAAGACCGTGCCGATGGCCCATGTCGGAGGGAGCTCCAGCTCCCGACCCGGACGAAGCGGAAGGTGATGCGAAGATCGCCGGCTGGAGCCGGCTCCTACAGGGGGCCATCGAATCCGACAAGGGGACCTTTGGGAAGGACGCGAGGATCAGCCCATGTAGGAGGGAGCTCCAGCTCCCGACCCGGACGAAGCCGAAGGTGATGCGCAGATCGCCGGCTGGAGCCGGCTCCGACAAGGGCCATCGACCCGGTCGAAGCCGAAGGTAACGCGAAGATCGCCGGCGGGAGCCGGCGCTTGCAACGGAACGGATCGGGCGCCATCCGCAGACTCGTGACGGAGGATACGGGGTCGGACTCCAGGCGATCGCCACCAGAGCCTCTCCCCCTGGCTCCGACCAAATGTGCAGGCAAGCGGGTCGCGTGAAGAGAAGAGAAGGAAATAGAAGACAAAAGAACGGAAGCAGAGCGACGGATCGGGCCGGACTCGCTCAGCGGCGGGATCACGCGTCCACGCTTTCGGCTCAGGGCTTGACCGCGAAAACCTTCACGCTCGCGGCGTAGTCGTTCACGTCGTATCGCCTCAGCAGGTCCGCCAGCCGGGTGTGGAGCGCCTCGTCCACGACGGCCGCCGGCCCGACCGGGACCGAGCAGCAGCCCGATTCCACCACCGCCAGCGGCTCGGACGAGCCGGCCGTCGACGGCGGTGGACAGCACGCCGCCTGGTTCTCCACCTTCGCGTAGGCGTTCAGGTCGGACCCACTGTCGATCACCTCGACGTGCGCGAAACCCGCCTCCATCAGGCCCCGTCGATAGTCCTCAATCGGAATCGCGCCGGCAATGCAGCCGACATACGCCATCAGGTCGTTGCCCAGCTCGGGCGGCAATTCACGCTTCAGGGCAATGTCACTGACCGCAAGCCGGCCGCCCGG
>DAHZZC010000914.1 GCA_027435495.1 Planctomycetales bacterium | reverse complement strand
TCGGAGAAGCCATTGCCACGTGCCGGGGAATCGCAGAAGTTGGTCTGACCTCCACGCCCCCAAGGGGGGCTACCCCACGTAGACGGCCCCCTCGGGGGGGCCTTCCTGATACCTCGGCCTATGGCCGAGGAGCTTCATTGCCTCCGATTCCCTTCCGGGAGCCCGCTTCATGAGCCTTCGACTGACCTCGGGCGTCGTCCTGCTGGCCGCGGTGATCGCCCTCCCCGCGCGGGGGCAATCCGAAGCCCAGACAATCGCCGTCCCCGAGACGATCCGGGGCGAGGGCGTCCCGCCGATCCCGGCTGAGGTCGGCCGGGCGCTGTCAAGATACCAGGAGATCCGCTCGGCGACGTTCGAGGACTGGGCCTCGGACGGCTCGGGGATGTACATCCTCACGCGATTCGCGGATGTCCCGCAGGTCCATTTTGTCGCGACGGCCGGCGGCGCCCGGACGCAATTGACCTTCCTCAAGGAGCGGGTCCGGAGCGTCGTCAACCGGCCCCGGCACGATCAGTTCCTCTACGTCGCCGATGAGGGCGGCGCCGAGAACGACCAGCTTTTCCTCCAGGATCGCAAGACGGGCCGGGTACGCCGGATCACCGACGGCAAGAGCCGGAACGTCGGCCCGAGATGGTCGCCAACAGGTACGCTCCTGGCCTGGAGCAGCAACGCCCGGAACGGCCGCGACATGGACCTCTACGTCGCCGCGCCCGACGACCCCCGATTCGTCCGGCGCTTCAAGGAGGTCTCGGGCCAGTGGACCGTCTCCGACTGGTCGCCCGACGGGTCGAAGGTCGTCGCGGTCGAATATCGATCGATCGAGGATTCTCGGATCCACGTCGTCGAGGTGGACACCGGCAAGACCCGGACGATCGCTCCCGATCCCGATGATCCGAAGGCCGGGGCCTCGTCGAACAGCCACGCGCGGTGGTCGCCGGACGGGAAATCGATCTATTATCTCAGCGATCAGGGCGATGAACATCACTACCTCGTTCGCCACACCCTTCTTTCTTCGACCCGCGAACGATTGACCTTCCCGACGCACGATGTCGAGTCCTTCGAGATCAGCGACAACGGCGAAGGGATCGCCGTGGCGATCAATGAGCAAGGAGCCAGCCGGATCGTCTTTGTCGGCAACCCCAATCATATCCTTGATATAAGAAAACGGGAGAATGTCAGTTATCCCGGAGGACCGCCGGTAATGTGGGGTTTGGCTGGCGAAGTCAAACCTCCGGGTTCCGAAGTCGGGAAGACCGGGGTTATCTCCGGTTTAGGCTTTCGCCCAGGATCGCAGGTGGCCGGGTTCACCCTTTCCGGCGCAGGGACCTCCTCGGATGCGTATTCCTACGAGCCCAACTTCCGACAGGTTCCTGTTCCCGAGCCAGCCCGCTGGACGACCAGCGAGACCGCCGGCCTCGATCCGGACACCTTCCCCGAGCCCGAACGGATCGAGTACCCGAGCTTCGACGGCCGGAAGATCCCGGCGTTCGTCTACCGGCCCAGAGGCGATCGGTGGAAGGGCCCCCGGCCGGTGCTCATGGATATTCATGGCGGCCCCGAGTCGCAGTTCCGGCCGCGGTTCCTCGGGCGGCTGAACTACCTGGTCAACGAACTGGGCCTCGTCCTCATCTGTCCGAATGTGAGGGGTTCGTCGGGCTACGGCAAGACCTATCTAAAGCTCGACAACGGCAAGCTCCGCGGCGACGCCGTCAAGGACATCGGCGCCTTGCTCGACTGGATCGCGAAGCAGGAAAAACTGGATAAGACGCGAGTGGGCGTGATGGGTGGCTCGTACGGCGGCTTCATGTCGCTCGCCGTGCAAACGACCTACAACGACCGGATTCGGGCCGGGATCGATGTCGTCGGCATCTCGAAGTTCGTCTCGTTCCTGAAGAACACGCAGGGATACCGCCGCGACCTCCGCCGCGCCGAGTACGGCGACGAGCGCGACCCCGAGACGCGAGCGGTCCTCGAAAAGGTCTCACCCCTGGCCCACGCCGAGAAGATCCGGACACCGATCCTGATCGTCCAGGGCCGGAACGACCCGCGCGTGCCATTCTCCGAGTCGGAACAGATGGTCGCCGCGGTGAAAAAGAACAAGGTCCCGGTCTGGTACGTCGTCGGAACCAATGAGGGGCACGGGTTCGCGAAGAAGGCGAACCAGGATTATTTGCAGGCGGTGGAGGTCGAGTTCCTCCGCCGCTACCTGATCGGTGACGAGAAGGAGGGGCGCCATGATTGACCGGCATCCGATCCTCGGCCGGCACCTGCTCGACCGCCGCGAATTCCTCGGCCAGATGGCGACGGGCCTGAGCGGGATCGCGCTGGCGTCGATGCTCGCCGACCGCGAGGCGAGATCGGCGACGCCCTCCGACCCGATGGCGCCCCGCCCACCACATTTCCCCGGCAAGGCGAAGCGGGTGCTGCACCTCTTCTGCACCGGTGCCGTCAGCCACCTCGATACCTGGGACTACAAGCCCGAGCTGATCAAGCGCAACGGCCAGCCGATGCCGGGTGCAGGGAAGCTGATCACGTTCCAGGGCGAGAACGGCAACCTGGCGCAGAGCCCCTGGGCGTTCCGACCGCGGGGCGAGTCGGGCAAGTACGTCTCGGACCTGCTCCCGCACCTCGCCGAGCGGGCGGACGACATGTGCTTCATCCACTCGCTGACCTCAAAGACGAACACCCACGGGCCGGGCGAAATGTTCATGTCCACAGGCTTCACGCTTGAGGGATTCCCGAGCATGGGCGCCTGGGTCAGCTACGCGCTCGGGACCGAGGATCGCGACCTGCCCGCCTACGTCGCGATCCCCGACCCCCGCGGCGACCCGCAGCAGGGACCGGCAAACTGGTCGAACGGCTTCCTGCCCGCGGCCTACCAGGGAACGTCGTTCAACGCGAGCCGACCGATCAACCACCTGGCGCGTCCGGCCTCGATCGGTTCCGGCGAGGAGGCCGCGACCCGCGACTTCCTCCGCTTCATCGACGACGAGCACCTGAAGCAACACCCGGGCGACAACGAACTCTCCGCCCGGATCGCCGCCTACGAACTGGCCGGTCGGATGCAGGCCAGTGCCCCCGAGGCTGGCAACCTCGACGGCGAGAGTCCGGCCACGCGCAAGCTCTACGGTCTGGATGACGCCAACCCGCTGACGGCCGCCTTCGGCCGAAACTGCCTGCTCGCCCGCCGATTGCTCGAGCGCGGGGTCCGGTTCGTCACGGTCTTCAACGGGGCCTTCGCGATGGGCGAGGGCGCCCTCAACTGGGACGGCCACCGTCGGATCGAATCCGACTATAACCGCCACGGCCCGATCCTCGACCAGCCAGCCGCTGCGCTCCTGATCGACCTGAAGGCGCGCGGCCTGCTGGACGACACGCTGGTCGTCTGGACGACCGAGTTCGGCCGGATGCCGACGTTCCAGAAGGGGGCCAACGGCCGCGACCACAACCCGGCCGGCTTCACCGCCTGGATGGCCGGCGCCGGCGTGAAGCGCGGGTTCAGCTTCGGCGCCACCGACGAGTTCGGCCATCGTGCGGTCGAGGATGTTGTCGACGTCCACGACTTCCACGCGACGATCCTCCACCTGCTTGGTCTCGACCACAAGCGGCTGACCTACAACCACAACGGGACCTCGCGCCGGCTGACCGACGTCCACGGCCGGGTGATCCGCCAGGTCCTCGCCTGATCGCCAGGGATTCGACCTCATTCACCAGCTTGGTGATCCCGTCCGGCATCTGATGGCCGGGTTTGTCGGCCTTCCGAACGATCGTCCGAGGGCATGGGACCGGCCCGATGGTCCCTGTAGGAGCCAGCTCCCGCTGGCGACCTGGACGAAGCCGATGGTGACGCGAAGATCGCCGGCGGGAGCCGGCTGGAAAAGCCGACGAACGATCGGCCGATCGCGAAGGACCGGTCCGATGGCCCCCTGTAGGAGCCAGCTCCCGCTGGCGACCCGGACGAAGCCGATGGTGACGCGAAGATCGCCGGCGGGAGCCGGCTCCTACAGG
>DAHZZC010000913.1 GCA_027435495.1 Planctomycetales bacterium | reverse complement strand
GGCCAGGAGCCGCAAGGGCTCGCCGGTGAGACGATAGACGGTCCACTCGCCGACCGGTCGGGCGCCCATCGCCTCGTAGAAGCCGATCGCCGGGGTGTTCCAGTTGAGGACCGACCATTCAAGCCGGCCGCAGCCACGGTCGATCGCGAGCTGTGCAAGCATCGCCAGCAAGCCCTTGCCGATCCCACGTCCGCGATACGGCGGGCGAACGTAAATGTCTTCCAGGTAGAGCCCAGCGCGCCCGAGGAACGTTGAGAAGGTCGTGAACCAAAGGGCGAAGCCAACCGGGTGAGCGTTCACCTCGACGATGGCGGCCTCAGCCGAGGGACGATCCCCGAAGAGGTGGCAGAGGAAGTCCTCGGCGGTGGCCTTCGCCTGGTCGGCCAGGCGCTCGTACTCGGCGAGCTCGCGGACCATGTCGGCGATCAGCGAGCAGTCGTCGGGCGTGGCCGGGCGGACGGTGCACGTCTCGGGCTCGTCGGCGATCATGGGCGGGGCTCTCCTGCGCTGAGGCGGAGGTCCACGCTGAGCCGGTGGGCGGTCAGACCTTCCTTGTCGGCCAGCAGGCGGATGTCGGGAGCCAGCGATTCCAGGCCCTGCTTCGAGAGGCCGATGAGGCTCGTTCGGCGGAGGAAGTCGTTCGCCGAGAGACCCGAGGCCCATCGAGCCGTCCCGCCCGTCGGCAGAACGTGCGAGGGACCCGCCGCGTAATCGCCCGAGGCCACCGGCGTCTCGTGCCCGAGGAAGATCGCACCGGCGTCGGTCAGACGAGCGATCAGGCGATCGGGGTCAGTCGTCGAGACGTGCAGGTGCTCCGGCGCGATCGCGTTGGAGAGATCCACGGCCTCGTTCTCGGAGCGGGTCAGAACCAGGGCACCGAAGCGTTCGAGGCTCTCGCGAGCGAGGTCGCCTCGGCTGAGGAGGGCGAGCTGGGTTTCGAGTGCGGCGATCACGCGGTCGATCAGCGAGGGGTCCCACGTCAAGAGGATGCTCGCGCCCGGCGAGTGCTCGGCCTGGCTGATGAGGTCGGCGGCGAGGTATTCGGGGCGGGCCGAGGCATCCGCGATCACAACGACCTCACTCGGGCCGGCGATGCTGTCGATATCGACCGTTCCAAAGACGTGCCGCTTGGCGAGGGCAACGAAGAGGTTGCCTGGACCCACGATCTTGTCGACCGGTTGCAGGCCGATCTCGGCGACGCCATACGCCAGCGCCGCGACGCCCTGGGCTCCGCCCACGCGGTAGACCTCGGTGACGCCGAGGGCGTGGCAGGCGGCGAGGATGTCGTCGTTGAAGCCGCCGAAACGGGTCGGCGGGACGATCACCGCGACCTCGGCCACGCCGGCCGCCTGCGCGGGGACAACCGTCATTAAAAGGCTCGATGGGTAGGCCGCCGCACCGCCTGGGATGCAGACGCCCGCTCTTCGGAGCGGTCGATAGAGGAGCCCGAGGCGGACGCCCGGGGTGGCTTCCATCCGGACGTCGTGGTGGAGGATTTCCTTCTGGTAGGCGGTCACGTTGTCGCGGACGCGGCCGATCGTCGCCAGGTAGGCGGGGTCAGCCTTCTGGTAAGCGGCCTCCAGCTCGTCCGGCCGGACACGGATGCGGCTGGCGTCGAGGTCGACCCCATCGAGGCGCCTGGTGAAGTCAAGGAGGGCATCCAGGCCGCGTGCGGCGATGTCGTCACAGATCCGCTCGACGACCTGGGTGGGCGAGAGCGGCTCGCCGAAAGCGGCGACAGTCCGGGCTCGTCCCTCGGGGCTGACCACGTTCCCTCGCGGGCTTAGCTGCTCTCGGAGTTCGGCGATCGCCCGGTTCGCGTCGTCGCTGGCGCAGTCGATCCTTCGGATTCGGAGGCCCACGGGATTCCCTCGGCAAGGCGGCGGAGGCGCGCCGGTCGCACCTCGCGACCGCGGAACGTCTACCAATACCGTCCGGAGGCGACCGGCCGCAATCCCGATCCACAAGAGGCCCAGGGCTCCCGGGGCGTTGGGTATTGGGATGGGGAGAAAGGCGGCGGACGAAGGACGACCGCCTCGGTATCGAGAGACCGGAGGTGGCCCGGTCATCGGATCATAAAAGGTGCCTCAAGGGTCTGGCCATCGATCGTTGCCTTGAGCTGACCCCGGAAGGCGGTCGGATAATCGCCAGGCTCGGTGGCGAATCCGCCGCCTGACTGAGGTTTGAGTGGGACTTCGGCCGAGCCCTCGCCGCCGATCCGGATTGAGACATCAGTGGGCGCAGGGGTCAGTTCGGTGGTGCCATCGGGGCCGTAGAAGTGGACCACGATCGGATGCGGAGCCGCCTTTGTCGCCCGAGCCCCGCGTTTGGCGGGGGTGCCTCCAGCGGTCCGGGTGTCGATCTCGAAGAAACCCTTCTTGTCGGGCAGCTCGTTGACGAGGCCCGTGTGCTGGCTGGCCGGCTTCGTGGATGTCGAGCCGCCGCAGCCGGCGCACGCAATCCCCAGGAGGATCGGCAGGATGCAGACTCTCGCTCGCATGGGGCAAGACTCCTGCGACTCGACGTCGCTTTGCGGCCGAGACGCGAGGGACCGGACTCCCGTCGTCGGGAGGCCCGATCCCTCACGCTCATGCCTGGTTTCCTCAGTACGAGTCGGAGCTAATGACCTCGCCGCCGGCCCGGGTCGAAAGCTGCTGGTAGACCCCCAGCCGGGCCGCGCCGATCTGGTAGAGGATCTCGCCGTTGGACTGCTTGGTCGCGATGGCGCCGTCGGGAATCGCGTTGCCGTAGGGGTCCTGATTGTTGCTGTTGAAGGTCCAGGAAGCGATCGTCTGCTTCAGGAAGCGGACCGAGCCGTCGCAGAAGGCGAAGTTCGCCCCACCCGGGTGCATGCTGGTCGCGATCGTGATGGCGTAGTAGCCGTAGGGGCCGTTCGCCATCGCCTGGTTGCCCTGAAGGTTCGTGGTCATCGGGTAGAGCGTCGAGAAGAGAGTGTCGTACCACCGACCCGACTGCCACGAGCAATCTGACGAGAAATAGTAGGGGTCGTTCAGAACGGCCTTGGCCTTGCTGTGCTCGGCGAACAGGAAGGTGTTGCTCGTCCCGTCAGTGACCGCCGCGATCGTGACGGTGCTGTCGTTGTAGATCGTCCCGTTATACATACCGAAGATGGTTGAACCCTTCCACGAGGCATAGCCGAAGTCCCAGGTCCCGGCGTTGCCCGCGTAATCGCTAAACGCCTGCATCCAGTTGCCTGGAGGCATGGGGAGGCCGGGATTATTGGCGACCGAGTTGAACGAGGCCGTCGCGAGCGAGGTATTGATCTGGATCGGATCGTTGGTATTGTCACTCGGGCACTGGAGAATGTTCAGCCGAACGCCAGCGATCGTCAGATTTTCGAAGTTGCCCGAGGTGAGGTTGAAGTTCACCGAATTGTACATCGGCGCCTGCTCGGTGAACGGGAGCATCCGGACGAAGCAACTGAAGTTCTCAGGGAAGGTGCAGGGGGCTGCTCCGGTCGAGCAGTTGTTGTCGGCCGGGAGCCCGCCGTTGTACTGGGAGTACGACCCGCCAGGGAAGGCTCCGTTGGACGACTCGTAATTGTTGGCGGCCAGGGCGAGCTGCTTCAGGTTATTGGTGCACTGGGCGCGGCGGGCGGCTTCTCGGGCGGCCTGCACGGCCGGGAGCAAAAGGGCAATCAGTACGGCGATGATGGCGATGACCACGAGCAGTTCGATCAGCGTGAAACCGCTCGGGCTTTTCTGATCTCTCATGGGACGTTCTTCCTCAAGGGGATGCCAGCGCACGGAAAACGAGATGCGCGGTAGGGCACTCGACGTCGGAGAATCACGTCGAGTGTCACCGGAGAGGCGAGACCACCAGGGACCGGGCTCGCGCCTTCGCTCACCGATCCGTTTCAAGTTTACGCGCCTGGGTGCAGAGTCGCGTGAAAGTCTCATGAAAACTTCGTGAAGCCGCGTATCGGGGGTGACCGCGGAGACCTTGTTTTCCGCGGGATTACTGGCTAAGATTTGCACGATTCGCCTTACCCCGAGCCCATCGTCCGGCGGATCAATCCTCTTTGATTCGTTTTCCGATTCGCCTGGATTCAACGGGCCATTTCTTCGGGACCCGTAACATGAGCGTCGCTCCTCCCGAGTTCTCGCGCCGATTTTTTGCGGACTTCATTGCTTGTCTTATCCGGTCGCACTCCCTGTCTGAGGGCGGACCGCGGACGCCGAATGATCCCTTGGCTGTCACCCTGGAGAACCCCGTCCCGATGGATTCCGAGGCGGCAACCAAGGGTCCGATGGTCGATCGCGCGGGACTGCTCTCCGGCCTCGGTTCGACCGGGGTCTGAAGCCAGATTTCAACAACAAGGGCCGGCCGGCAACCTTGCCGCGCCGGCCCTTCCTTGCGCTGGGATCTCAGGGAAGAAAGGAATCCTGCGAGAGCGGAAGCTGGCGCAGGTAGTTCGGCAACCGGCCGCCGGCCCGAGTGAGGAGCTTGCTGTAGACGGTGCCGTCGATCGTCGACGAAAGAAAATGGACCGCGCCATCGGTGAAGACGAGGTTGCACCCGCCGGGATGGCCGCTGTTGAGGAATGGGAACGAGCCCTCGGCGCTGAGGTACTGGCCATAGTTGATGTTCTGACAGGTCCCGACCCGATTGGCCATCGACCACATGGGACCGTCGCTCGCTGGGAGGCTGGTCGGCATCAGGCCACCGGTTGCGCAGTGGCCGGTGGCGTCGCAGACGGCGGAGGAGCCGAGGAACAGGGCGTAGTTCGCCAGCGGGCAGGCCCAGTTCGTGGGAATCCCCTTCGAGAACTGGCTCACCGGGCCCACGCCCGTCAGCGCGTTCTCGCCCAGCAGCAGGGTGTTGCTCAGGCCGTCGGTGATCGCCGGGCGGGTTGTTCGGACGTTATAAGGCGACTTCGTCGCCTGAGGACCGAACGGACCGTAGTCCTCCAGGAACATCACGCCAAGCTTTCGGCAGATGTCCACCTCGGCCATCATGTCGCCCGGCGAGGGCGACCACTGGAGGCCCGAGTATCCGGTCGAGCTCTCGTAGTTCGTCTAGGTGGCACCGCCGTCGTGGGCGCTACGGGTCCATCCCAGGGGCAACGCCGGCCAGGCCGAGAAGCCGCCGTTGGCGGCGTCGCTCATGTTCCCCTCGCCCGGGCGAGTGCTCGTGTCATCTGGGCATCGAAGAATCGCCAAACTCGTCGAGCCGATGGTGAGATTGGTCGGCTGACCGGGCAGGTTGTGATCGTCGCTGAGATACGAGTACGGCACCAGCTTGCCACTCGCATTCGGACCGACCTTCGTCCAGGCGTTGGCAAGATCCTGCTGGTCGAGGTATGGCAGCACCTCGACGACCCAGTTGTACATCGGAACCTCGATCGCGTCGGGCGTGCAGAGCGGGTCGTGCCAGCTCGTGATCCCAAGTTTGCGAGTGCCGATCATCGGGGTCGGCGATGAGCCCGGCGGATTTTGCTTGAGCGGGTCGTCGGTGAAGACTCCCGCTCGCGGGAACTTCTGATGGATCTCCACGTACTGGATGATCGCCAGCCCGATGTTTCGCATGTTGTTCTGGCAGGCCGTGCGCCGGCCAGCCTCCCGCGCCGACTGCACCGCGGGCAGGAGTAGCCCAATCAACACCGCAATGATCGAAATCACCACCAGCAATTCAATCAGAGTGAAACCCGGGGACATGCGACGGGGGCAACTGGCCTCATGATGCGGCCTCCTTGTGGTCATGATGGGGCTCCGAAGGGATTCGGACCGCGATTCTAGAAACAGGCCCCCGCGGAATCAATAAATGCATCCAACAACTCAGAAGGGTCTTGACGGTGTCGTGCGGGATGGAGATCCGATATGCTGGGCGGATCGATCGGAATGAGAATCACGGCGGCTAAGGCAAGCTTGAAGGGGGCTCGCGATGCAGTGGGGATGGCTGATGGCGTCCGTGGTGCTGGTCCTTTTGGCGGGGAGCGCAACGGCCGCTCCGGCGCGGCCGAACGTGATCTGGATTGTGCTCGACGACTACGGGTGGGCCGATTCGGGCTGTTACGGCAGCACCTATCACGAGACGCCGCACATCGACGCCCTGGCGCGGCGGGGTATTCGGTTTACGAACGCCTACGCCGCCTGTCCGGTCTGCTCCCCTTCTCGTGCGGCCTTGATGACGGGGAAGTACCCGGCTCGGCTGCATCTGACCGACTGGCTCCCCGGTCGGAAGGATCGGCCCTCGCAGCGGCTGCTCCGACCGTCCATCGTCCAGCAGCTCCCTCTGGAGGAAACAACCATCGCGGAGCTTCTCCGACCGGCTGGGTATGCGACGGCAAGCCTCGGCAAGTGGCACCTCGGCGGCCCGTCATTCTGGCCGGAGCACCAGGGGTTCGACGTCAACATCAGCGGGACGGCGACCGGCTCGCCTCCCGGGGGGTATTTCCGGTTCAATACCCCCAGCATGAAGGCTCGCGACGATCGCGAATACCTGACCGACCGGCTCACCGACGAGGCCATCGGCTTCGTCGAGAAGAACCGCGACCGGCCGTTCTTCCTGTACCTGGCGCACTACGCGGTCCACATCCCGCTCCAGGCCCGTCCCGACCTGGTAGAGGTCTACCGGGCGAGGCCGATCAAGGGCTCTCCGCAGCACAACCCGATCTATGCGGCGATGATCCGGAGCGTCGACGACGGGATCGGCCGGCTCGTCCAGTCGCTGGAGCGGCTCGGCCTCGACGATCGAACCGTCATTTTCCTCACCTCCGACAACGGCGGGCTCTCCGTCAAGGAAGGGCCAAACACGCCGTCGACGTCGAATAGCCCCCTCCGCGCGGGGAAGGGATATCTTTACGAGGGAGGCATCCGCGAGCCGATGATCGTTGTCTGGCCGGGCGTGACGCGGCCTGGATCGACCTCCGACGTTCCGGTGAGTGGTCAGGACTTCCTGCCCACAACCTGCCAGATTGCTGGGATCGCACCGCCCTCGGAAAATTCGATCGACGGCGAGAGCCTCGTCCCGCTGCTCAGGGGAACCGGCAAGCCCCGACGCGAAGCCCTCTTCTGGCACTATCCGCACTATAGCAACCAGGGGGGCAAGCCGGGCGGAGCCGTCCGGATGGGCGACCTGAAACTGATCGAGTGGTACGAGGACCATCGCGTCGAGCTCTACGACCTGGCATCCGATCCCAGCGAGAGCCGAGACCTGGCGCCCAATCGGCCTGCCGATGTCGACCGCCTCCGCTCGATGCTAGCCCGATGGCGGGAGTCAGTCGGGGCGCAGATGATGACGCCCAACCCGGAGTATCGCGGCCTGGGAGCGGTGACCCCGCCGAAGTCGCATGTCAGGGAGCCCGGCGACAACGCCGGTCGTTGAGAGCCGATGACCCAGACCCTCTTCTCGATGCAGGCAGGTCGAAGGCTGGAGGTCCACGAGTACGGCGACCCCAGCGGGCATCCCGCGTTCTTCTTCCACGGGCTGATCGGCTCGCATCACCAGGCGTCGTATGTCGACCAGGCCGCGCGTCGGGCGGGCATCCGGGTCATCGCGCCGAACCGTCCCGGAGTCGGCCGCTCCGAGTTCGTGGCAAGATCGACACCCCTCGACGCGGCCGCCGATATCGAGGTGCTGGCGCGAACGCTGGGGCTGGGCGCCTTCAGCGTGATTGGGCTCTCCGGCGGAACGCCGTACGCTATGGCCGTCCTCCGACGGTTCAGCGACCGGGTCCAAACGGCAACGATCCTTAGCGGGATGGGGCCATCGGCACTACCAGGCGCGCTTCGGGGGATGGATCCGCGTCGCCGGCTCATCCTCGCGATCGGCGCCCGGCGCACCGCGATGGCCCGTCAGTTCTTCGAGAAGTCCGAGAGCCGTTTTCGTGAATCGCCCGAGACGTTCCTCGATCGATTGATCCGAACCTGGTCGGCACCCGATCGCGAGATGTTCCGCCGCCCTGAGGTCTACAACCTCTTCATGAAAGACCTTGAAGAGGTTTTCTCAAACCCAAACGCCACCGAAAGCCTGGCGCAGGAGCTCGCGATTTATCGGTGGCGGGGGCTCTCGCCCCACGACCTGCCTGCCGGGCATCGAGTCACGCTCTGGCATGGGCTCTCGGACAACATCGTCCCACCCTCAATGGCCTGGGCCATGGTCCGAGCGCTGCCGAATGCCGAGGCCCACCTCCTGCCTGGCGGCCATTTCCTGGCGATCGATGCCGCCGGAGCGATCATCGCCTGGCTCGT
>DAHZZC010000912.1 GCA_027435495.1 Planctomycetales bacterium | reverse complement strand
CGGCACCAAATGTTTGAGCGAGCCAGGGCAGATGCGGAAAGCCGTCGGCTTGCCCCGCTTCTCGACGGGCCAGGTCGTCTTAAATGCCTTGACGTTGTGCGGCTCGATGAGCGGAGCCGCCGCCTCGCCGTCGGGCTTCTGCAACAGGTATTCTTCCGCCCGGAACAGGACCACAGGACCGGTCGATATCCGCAAGCCTAGCTCGGCAAAACGGTCCGGCCAGGATTCGACCGTCTCGATGATTCTCGCATCCTCATCCGACGCCGGGATGCGGAGGACCATATCGCCGGATGTGTCGTCCAGTATCTTTGGTGTCGGCAGCGTCAGCCGTTCCGGCTCATTTGGGATCTCCCGTCCCACGCTGGTCGTGATCGTGACGGAAGACTCTGCAACGCCTTGACACAGCGTATGCGTAATCACACTTTCCTGCAACACGTTGTCGAACGTGCTGCGGCGGGACTCGAACAGGTGGATATGCCGCAACGCCATACGCGAGAAGAACCAGCGGCGGAACGAGCGAAAATACAAGCCGTTGCAGAAACTCCGCGGAGTGATGGCGACCAGCTCGCCGTTCGGCCGCAGTAGCTCCGCCGCCCGAGCCATAAACAGAATGTAAATATTCGTATTGCCTCGGAACGCCTCCGCCATGGCCAGGGCATGGGCGGAATCCGCCCCGATCTTGAAATACGGCGGATTCATGATGGCGGCATCGAACAGCCCCACCTCCAGGCCATCGTCGAACAAGGTCCGCTGCCGCCGCCGTACCTGGGTATCCAGGATAAAATCCTTGTCATGGATTGTATAGGCGAGATCATGCCCGGCCGCACGGAGGACCTGGCGGCAATGCCGCATATTTTCTTCGAGCAGCGGCAGCAGCGTGGCGTCCGTCTCATACAGGGCGATCTCGATCTGCCGGGGATCGCGGAGCGTCAGTATCCGCTCGCAGACCGCCGCCGCCAACGAGCCAACACCTGCCCCCGCATCGACCAGCCGGAAACGGTCGGGGATCTGGGTGAACCGGTCCGCCATGAAGCGACAAATGCCTGACGGCGTGAAGACCTGACCCTTCTCCTTGCGGGCATCCGACGATGTTGTCGCCTCGTGCCGCTTCTGCAAAGCCGCTGATTGGTCCAGTAGATTACGAGGTATGGTTGCCCCTGCTATCTGCATTGCTGGTGAACGTCTCCAATTACCGCAGGACCATCTTTCCGTCCTGACGCTCTTACGTCAAACCAATGGGCGAGCAAAGTGGACGGCAGACGAACAAAGGGGACGGAACGAATCAGTCTGACCGCCCGCATCGTCCAAGGGTGTCCGGCCCGCCGAGCCGGGCCTCCCGATTTCGTCCCGCCGACACATCACGGCAGGGACGCCAGCGGCGTGATCGAAGGAAATATCGGCCGGAGAGCCCTCACCAGCCGATCGTCGGCCGTCAGGAGTTCGCATTCTTCTTGCTCCGCTAGGGCCACGTACAGGCAGTCGTAGACCCCAATACGGGCCCGGGAGGCCATGGCGAATGCTCGGGGAAGCAGGGGCAGGTACGGATGCAGGACGGGCATTTAGGCGAACACATCGGCCATCTTCTGCGCCCCCTCGCCCTGCTTGATGTGCCCCCTCCGCTCGGCCCTGGCGAGCGCATGGGCAACCTCGACCGGAAAGACGTCCGGGGCAAGCAACTCGTGGATTCCCCGGCCGAATTCATCGCGGATCCGGATCGCCTTGTCGTCGTCGGCCTCGGGCAGCACCCACTTCAGCGCCACGTTCGAGTCGAGGACGTATCTCATCCCTCATCCCGGGTCTCGCGGATCAGGGAGACAGCCAGCTCCACGTCGCCGACGCGCAGCCGCATCTCCTCTCGCATCCGGTCCATGCGTTCCGCAGCCCGGCGCATCACCTCGGGATCGCGGACACCCCTGAGAACTCGATCGACGGCCGCCTGGACTTCAGAATCGACGGCGATGGCCGCCGGTTTTTCGATCGTTGGCATCGTTTGGTCCTCCAAACAGATTCTATCGGTCGGAGGCGAAATGGGGAACACTGGATGGGAACATGAGGGGAGACCGGTCCCGTCCACCCGCCTCCTGCATCTCTGCCTCGCCCGGCATATCCATCGATCGGACCGCCGGGACCGTCGAGGCGGAAGTCCGTCCGGCGGTGGCACGGACGCGGTAGGAGTTCGGGCGGCCCGCCGGGGTGCAACGCCGGTTGATCCGCCCAGGATGGGCTGGTCCGGGGCGGTTTCCGCCGCGACGCACGGCCTGATCGTCGGGGCCAGAGCCAGCTACATTGCGCACGTCGGTGCGACCGACCCGAGGATCAGATCCGTACCCGGTCCGAATGCTGCGCCCCCCCCATGATCGGGAACCTTCGGTCGGTCCGTTCCGACCCCGAGAGGGATCAGTTCGAGCTGAGTCCCTCATACTCGGGGGATAGCCGGTAACTCCGCGACTTCCTGGCCGGGTCGACCACCAGCACGAACCCGCCGCTCACCCACGACGAGAGGATGTTCCGGGCCGTCCGCTGGGAGACGCCGAAGAGGGCCTCCACGTCGCGGCTGGTGATCACGACGGAGCGGCGGAAGTGCCCGAGGGCCCGGCGCTGACGCGGGTCGAGCCGACGCAGCGCCGCCGAGTGATCCGTCAGGCCCCGGTCGGCTGCCTCGCGGGCGCGGCGGCGGACGCTCTCGAAGCTGTCAGCCATGCCCGCGCAGAAGTATTCGACCCACGCCGTGATCTCCGCCTCGGCACGGCCCTGATAGTAATTGTGCGACGGCCCGACCGCCAACGCCTGGTAGTAGGCCGACAGGTCTCGGGCGTAGTATTCTTCGAGCGAATAGAGCCCCTTCAGGTCGTACCCGCCCCGGTGGAGGATCAGGGTCGTCAGGAGCCTCGCCGTGCGGCCGTTTCCATCGTAGTAGGGGTGAATTGTGGCGAACTGATAGTGGGCGATCCCCGCGCGGATCGGACACGGGACGCCCTCGCGCTCGCTATCCCGGAGCCAGTCGAGAAGCTCCTCCATAAGCAGAGGGACATCTGATGCCTCCGGTGGCATGTAGACGATCCGGCGGCTGCCGGCGTCGCGGATCACATTCTGCCCGCTCCGGTACGGGGTTGGCTTCTTCACCGCCTTGCCGCCGGCCATTACGAGGGCGTGAAGGGTTCGGACCTGGAGTTCCGTTACGTCCCCTCCCTGAGCCGCAAATCGTTCGAGCCGCTCGACCGCCGCGTAGTAACCGAGCACCTCCGCCTCGTCACGCTCCCGGCCCGGGAAGTGCCGCCCCTGCTCGATCAATGAGGCGACCTCCTCCCGAGCGAGGCGGTTCCCCTCGATCATCGTGGAGTAATGGGTGGAGAAGAGTCGCGCGGTCTCGCGGAGGCCGGCAAGCACGGATGACGTAATCGGCAGGTCCTCCACGGCCTGCCGAGCCGCCTCGATCCGCATGAGGTGGGTGGCGGTACGGGGGGTGATCCGGTAGTTGGGCTCGAACGGCATTCGGCGACACTTTCTCGGGCGGTTTCCTTGCCGTTAATGTGCCGTTAAACGGCCGATAAATCCAGCGATCACGCCTGGCGATTTGGACGATCGCGCCGAGTTCCAGGCCGGCTCTTTTCCCGACCTCGGTGCTCGACCGGAGCTCCCCGGGAGCACGCCCGCGGCCCGATATCATCAGCACACTTGTTACCTGCGACCCGTGAACGGGCACGTCAGCGAATCCCCGTCAGGCGTAATGCCGGACGACCGACTCGACCGCCTTTTGCCACCGCTCCTGCACAGACCGTCGCCAGTCGTCGTCGCGGCCCGGGGTGAAGACCTCGCCGGCCGACTCGATCAGGCCGACGGCGGCATCCACATCGGGCCAGAGCCCGGCGCCCAGTCCGGCGAGCAGCGCGGCCCCCATCGCGGTTGACTCGGTTTGAGGGCTCCGTCGGATCGGGACGCCGAGCAGATCCGCCTGGAACCGCAGGAACGGATCCGAGCGTGCCATCCCGCCGTCGGCCCGGATCTCCGCGAGCGGGGCGCCAAGGTCGTTGTCCATCGCCCGGATCAGATCGGCCACCTGGCAGGCGACCCCTTCGAGCGTCGCGCGGGCGAGGTCGGCGATCGTCGTCCCCCGGGTCAGGCCGAAGATCGTCCCGCGCGCCTCGGGACGCCAGTAAGGAGCGCCCAGGCCCGTCAGCGCCGGGACGAAGACCACGTCCATCGCCGGATCCGATTCGAGCGAGAGCGGGTTGATCTCGTACGACGAGCCGATCGCCCGGAGCCCGTCGCGGAACCACTGCACGGCCGCACCCGCGACGAAGACGCTCCCCTCGAGCGCGTATTGCGGCCGCTGGCCCTCGAACGTCGCCGCGAGGGTCGTCACCAGCCCGCTCCGCGACGGGACGATCCGCCCTCCCGTGTGCGCCAGCAGGAACGCACCCGTTCCATACGTACACTTGGCCTGTCCGGCCTCGACGCACCCCTGACCGATCAGCGAGGCCTGCTGGTCGCCCGCAATCCCGAGGATCGGCAGGCCGTCGGGGAGGAAGCCCAAACCCTCGGTCCGGCCAAACTCGCCGGCGCTGGGGCGGATCTCGGGCAATAATTGGGACGGAACGGCGAATAGATCGCAGAGCTCCTCCGACCATCGGAGGGTCGCCAGGTCCATCAGCAGCGTCCGGGAGGCATTGGTGGCGTCCGTGACGAATTTTCGGCCGCCGGTCAGGTGCCAGACCAGGAAGCTGTCAACGGTCCCGGCGGCCAGTTCGCCCGCCTCGGCCCTGCGCCGGGCGTCGGGAACGTGGTCGAGGATCCAGGCCATCTTGGTTGCGGAGAAATACGGGTCGATGACCAGTCCAGTCCGCTCCGAGACCCACTCCTGTTTGTCCCTGAGCCGCTCGCAGGCGGCGGCGGTCCGACGGTCCTGCCAGACCAGCGCCGGCGCGATCGCCCGGCCAGTCGAGCGGTCCCAGACGATCGTGGTCTCGCGCTGGTTGGTCAGGCCGATCGCCGCGATTCGGTCGGCGCGAAGGCCCGACTCCTCGAGCGCCCGCGCGACCTGCGGCCCGATCGACCGCAGAATCGCCTCGGGGTCGTGCTCGACCCAGCCCGAATGCGGGTACGTCGGCAGGATCTCCGCCTGGCCCTGGCCGACGGTCCGAAGTCTCGCGTCGTAGACGACCGCCCGCGTGCTGGTCGTCCCCTGATCGATCACCAACAGATGGTCGCGCGTCATCGATCCTCCCCCGCTCGCCCGGCCCGACGGTCTGAGATGTGCCGACAACTTACCATCGGGACGAGGCCCCGGCGAGGGGCCTGCCCCCGACTCGCCCCTTCGAGGAGATCCCATGCGACCCGGCCTCGATCCCTTGCTGATCCCGATCGTCGGCATCCTGATGCCGCTCCTCCTGGTGCCGACCATCCTGGTCCTGAAGCACTGGTTCAAGAAGCGCGAGTGGGAGCATCTTGAACGGATGCGCGCGATGGATAGCGCCTCGCCGCCGCGAATGGTTGGCGGGGTCGGCTCGGGGGGCGTCGCGGCGATCGGTGCCGGCGTCCCGGCCGCCTCGGTCCTGGGCGCCTTCCTCACGACCCATTTTGCGCCTCCAACGTCGCTGTTCGACGACATCCCGGTCGCGGTGGTCGCCTGGGCCTGCGCCGCGGTGATCTCCGGCGGGGGGATGTTCACCGCGCTCGTGCTGGCGTTCCTCCAGGCGCGAACGGTCCGGCACGTCGCCTCAATTGAGGCCGCCCGCGCAGACCAGTTCAAGCCCGCCTTCGATCCCGACACGTTCGACGTGGTGGGGGCCCGCGGCTGACAGGAACTGGGCCGGTCGGAGCGACCATCGCGAGAGCCCCGCACCGGCCCAGATCGCCATCATCGGCTCGATCGGGATGTGGAACCGCGCCGAAACGATCGTGAGTGCGTGAAAAACGGCGATCGCTGCCGCGACCACCAGCGTCGGGACGAGCCTCCGATGCGTCGCCGGATCGGCCAGGATCAGACCGGCGATCGCGAGCAGTGTTAGCCCGACGTGCGGGACCCGGTACAAAAGCGTCCACGTCTTCGGGTTGGTTTCGTCGAAGAAGACGAAGTAACGCAGCCGGCGAAGGCAGAGCCGGGGATAGCGCCAGGGGTCGGCCTTCAGGTCGTCGACCGCCCGTCGGAAGAGGATCCGCGACCGCTCAGGCTCGGTCACCCGGCCGAGCTGGCGTCTGTCATCGGCGGTCAGGGCGATGTCGTCGAGGTATCCGGCGATGTGCCGGGCCCGCCAGAGGCCGCGGTTCAGGTCGCTGAGGGGGCCGTCGGAGGCGTCCTGAATGGCATCGACGGCCGAGGCCCGCCGGACCTTGTCCGTCCCCTCGCTCAGCCGGCAATTCCCCTGCCAGAACGCATAACCAAACGTGCTCTTGATCGCGACGAACTCGCCGTGAATCCGATAGTTGCGCGCCAGCCAGGGCGCGATGCCGAGAAGGGCGACCGCGAGCGTGCAGATCAGGAGACGGACCGTTCTCCCTCGATCTCCGCTCGCCTGCCCGTAGGCCCACACAATCCCGAGACCCCCCAGCGCGAGGATCGGGTCGGTCAGAGCCGTCGCGGCAAGAAATCCGCCCGTGATCGCGGCGTCAGCGGCCTCACCGCTCGCACCGGCGCGATACGCCCAGACCAGGGTCCAGACGAGCAGCGTCGCGCCAAGGCCCGCCACCTGAACATGAGTAGCGGCATAAACAAGCGTTGGATGGAGCGCCGCAAGCAGCCCGGCGACCACCGCGACACCGAATCGTCCCGGCGCGACCTGCTGGGCGAGCCGGATCACCCCCCAGGCCAGTCCCCCGCCCAGCACCGCCTGACTCAGTTCGAGGATCAAGAGGGCACGCGGGGTCTCGACGCCCCCGATCGCGTACGCCGCCGCCACGACGACCGGATAGATCGGCGCCTGCTGCGAGGTCGGCCCGTCGCCGCCGAGGAACGCGATCGCGAAACCCTTGCCGGCGAGCAGGTTGGCGGCGATTTCGCCGTGCTCGTAGGTGCTGCGCGGGACGTCGTGCGTCCGCAGGACCAGCACGGCCGCCGCCCGCGCCACGATCGCGAGCACAACGATCGACGCCCCGATGAGACGAGCTTTTCGGTCCATCGGCGTGCCTCCGTGCCGCCCTCAGATCCGATCCCGGGCGGGATTCTAGCCCGTCTCGAAGGACCGGTCCAGACCGCCCGCCTCGGCTATCATGGACCTTCGACCCGCGACCCAGGCCCCTGGAGGACCCAACGACCAATGAAATCGCTCGCCGATGACCTCTTCATCCTCGAAGGGTTCCCGCCCTATGCGATCAACGTTTACCTGCTCGGCGAGGTGCTGGTCGACGCCGCGACGCGGTTCGACGCCCGTCGGATCCTCAGGCGGCTCCGCGGCCGGACGGTCACGCTCCACGCCCTGACACACGTCCACCCCGATCACCAGGGGTCGAGCCACGCGATTTGCGAGGCGTTGTCGATCCCGCTCTGGTGCAGTGAGGCCGATGCCGACGCCATGGAACGTCCCGGCGAAATGATGGCCCGCCTGCCCCGACACTGGCTCACCGACACAATCGGACCGATCTGGGCCGGCCCGCCGCACCCGGTCGCGAATCGGCTCCGCGAGGGGGACCAGGTCGGCAGCTTCCACGTGATCGAAACGCCCGGCCACACCGCCGGCCACCTCGCGTTCTGGCGAGAGGACGACCGCGTGCTCGTCCTGGGCGACGTGGTCTCGAACCTCGACCTCTGGACCGGCCGGCCAAAACTCTGCGAGCCGCAGCGGATCTTCTCGATCGACCCAGCGCAGAACCGTCGATCGGCCCGCCGCCTGATCGAGCTGGAGCCCCGCCTCGTCGCCTTCGGCCACGGCCCTCCCCTGCGCGATACCCGGAGGTTCGTCGAGTACCTCAAAACGCTCCCGGAAGATTGAAAACCCCTGGCATTTCCAGATTTGGAATTCGGAATGTTGAATCTTTTATTTTTCATGCTATCTCTTCAATCCGATACCCAACCGCCCCGAAGTTGGACTTGCCCGCCCCGCCCGGACGACTAAAATCCCCGGCGATGGAACCGACCAGCCAAAGAATCCCGATCGGGAGGCGAGGGGCGATCGTCGCTGCCTGCGCTGTCATCGCGATCGGCGCCGTGATGGCCTGGCTCCAGGGGCCGCGCCGGATCCGGGTCGTCGTACCCGGCCGGCTGATCGGCGGCGCCTGGCAGAGCCCCCGGGCCATGCAGCGCCTGATCGACGCCGAGAAGATCCGGACGATCGTCACCCTCACCGCGATCAATCGCGACGATCCGAAGTACGTCAGCCAGGCCCGAGTGGTCGAGCGAACGGGCGTGAACTGGATCCTGATCCCCATGCGAGGCTCCACGGGGACCGTCGAGCAGATGGCCCAGGCGGCCGACCTCATGGCCGACCCCGCTCGTCAGCCGGTCTACTTCCACTGCGTCGCCGGACATCATCGGACCAGCCTGGCGCACGCCGCCTATTTGATCCGGCACGAGGGTTACTCGGCCGATCACGCCTGGAAGGTCGTCTCAGGCCTCCCCTGGGCGCGACCGAACGCCCCGGCCGACACACGCGACCGGGCCCGGATCGCCGAGTTCGCCGCCGCCCAGTCGTCCATCCCGGTGACTTCCCTCGACACTCGCCAGCGAAAGCCGCAGGAACTCCATGCCGCCACGCCTTAAGACCACGATCCGATGGGTCGCCCGGGGCGCCTCGGCGGTCATCCTGGCCGGGGTGCTCTATGTCGCCTGGGACCAGGCGCATTACAACCTCGGCGAGGTCCAGCCCGGCCGGATCCTCCGATCGGGGCAAATGCCCGCCTCAGCGCTGGCGCGAACAATCCGCGAGCATAAGATCAGGACCGTTCTGAACCTCCGCGGCGGGAACAATGGCGAGTGGTACAGGCAGGAGCAAAAGGCCACGCTCGACGCCGGCGCCACTCAGGTGGACCTCGCGATGTCGTCCTGCATGTGGCTCTCTCGCGACCGCCTGCGAACCGTCGTCCGGACGCTCGACACGGCCGAGTACCCGATTTTGATCCATTGCCAGTGGGGCTCCGAGCGTACCGGGCTGGTCTCGGCGGTCGCCGAGCTGCTCCGTCCGGGCGGGACTCTCGAATCAGCACGTGACCAGTTTTCGATTCGCTATCTGTTCGCCCGGATCGGTGACGGCAAGGTGATGGCCGAGCACCTTGACCAGTACGAGCGATGGCTCGCCGCGAAGGGCCGATCCCATGAGCCCGCGCTCTTCCGCGAGTGGGTCGCCAACGGATACCGGCCAGGCTTCCCCAGCAGTGAAAACTGGCCCCACGACCCCTACCCGCTGGTCGTGATCACCCGGCCCGATGGCCGGACCACCCGCTGACAATCGATCGACCGGACCACCTGCCCTGTCCCGCCCGAGAGGACCGCAACCATGCCCGACAGCCACGACACCACGATCCGCGTCCGATACGCCGAGACCGACCGGATGGGCCTGCTCCACCACGCCAATTACTTCGTCTACTTCGAGCAGGCACGCACCGAAATGCTCCGCAGCCGGGGCCTCTCGTATCGCGAGATCGAGGACTCCGGCCACCTCCTCGTCATCGTCGAGATCGGCTGCAAGTTCCGAAAGCCCGCCTATTACGACGACATCCTCACGATCCGGACCACCGTGGCGCGGGTGACGCACGTCAAGATCGTCCACGAGTACCGCGTCCTGCGCGGTGACGAACTGCTCGCCGAGGGACATTCGACCCTCGCCTGCGTCGACCGCGAGGGCAAGCCGCAGGCGCTCCCGCCGAGCCTGGCCTGAGCGCCCGACTGGCCATCCTCAGGGCTTCCCGGCCGGCTTGCCGAAGTGATCGTAGACGGCCCGCGCCACGTCAGCACAGAGGCGGTTGCCGGCGTTGTCGGGGACCCATCGATGGTCCTCGTTGTCCGAGGTCATCACGCAGACAGCGACCGGCCCGCCGGGGCACTCGATGATCCCGGCGGCGGTCCGGGTGTCGTCGAGGCTCCCCGTCTTGAAGGCCACCTTCGTGCCTTCGGGGAGGAACCGGGGGAGCTTGTCGTGGTCCTCACACGTCCGGAGAATCGCGAGCATCTCGTCGCAGGCGGTCGGCGTGAGAATCGTCTTGCGATGGACGGCCTCACAGAGCCGGATCATCTCGTCCGGGCTCGTGCTACCCAGGCCGAACTTCTTGCTACGCTCGGGGAAGACCGACGAGTCGCGTCGATAAACCTTCGAGTGAATCTTGGTGTTTGGATATCCGAGCTTCTCCATCGTCGCGGCGGTTGAACCGATCCCAATCGCATCGAGGACGAGGTTCGTCGCGGTGTTGTCGGAAAACGCAATCATCAGCCGGACGGCGTCGCGAAGCCGGAACCGGCTCCCGTCGGAAAAGTGGTACGTCAGCACGCCCGAGCCGGGAACCTTGTCCTTCTTCTCAAGTGTGATGTAAGAATCCAGGTCAACCTTCTTCTCACCGGCCTGGCGAAACGCCTCGACCATCACCGGAAACTTGATCAGGCTCGCCGTCGGCATCACCTGGTCGGCCTGATATCGGTAGGTCTCGCCCGTGTTGAGGTTCTTGACCGCGAGGGCGACCTTCCCCTTGTGGGCCCGGATCATCGGCAGGAGGCGGGATTCGAGCGTCGGGGATGGGGCGTCATCGCCGATGAGCCGGGCGTGGATCGTGATCGAGGCGACAACGGCGAGGGCGACGGCGAGAAAGGTTTTCGGCGCGCGGTTCCGGGACTCGAGCATGATGGGTCTCTCGGGGCTGGGATCATGAAAATCATCCGTGGACCGACCGATTGTCGCATCTCGGGCGTCGGCGACCAATCCGATTCCGACGGCAGTCCCGACGACCAGACGACCCGGCCCCGACCCGTTCCCTTTCGATCCGGGCGGCCGAGGAGCCCCCTCGACAACCGCCGCCCCGCGTGGGAAAACAGGAGATCGACATGTGGGCGAACCCCTCCAAACCCCTCCCGCTCGCACGAGGCCCAACCCGCTTTCCCTCCAGGTGGATCGCATGACCTATCGCCGTACGCTGCTCGGTTTCTCCTGGGTTCTCACTCTGGGCCTCGCCCCGTCACGTGCCCACGAGCCGAGGCCCGGCGATCTACACCCGCGCAAGGGAGACGAGATCGTCGTCTGCGGCCAGTCTTTCCACACGACGACAATGGTCGTTCTCTGGACCGACCCGGGCGGATACGACGCCTACCGGGTCGAGCCCCGCTTCGCCACACTTGATCGCGACCGCCCGAAGAAAAAGGCCGACAACCAGCCCTCAGGTGCCCGATACAACCTTCGCCGGTCCCCCTCGCTCACCCCCGAGCAGATCGAGCGGGTCCGCGGCGGCGGCTGGGACTTACCGACGCTCCAGAGCGT